>CALWIE010000195.1 GCA_944380625.1 uncultured Clostridia bacterium | reverse complement strand
GACCCTGGAGACGGTCTACTCCGGTGAGCTGCCGGAGGAGGGCCGCTTTTCCCCCAAGGGGAAAAACTTCTCCCAGCTGCTCCAGTGGCTCTTTGTGGAGCGCCCCCCAGAGGGGGGCAACCTCCAGGGGCTGGAGAGCACCTTGGAGATCCTCTCCCGCTACAGCGGAAGCCTTTCGGTCTCCAGCGCCCCGGGGGAGGTGCTCCTCCGCACGGTGCTGCGCTTTTGAACCCGCCGGGGGGCAGCCCCCCGGAAGAGGGTAAGAACTTCACAAGAGAACGGAACGGACAGATACCCATGGAATATACCGCGCAAGTCGCCCCCGAGATCTTAGAGGCCTTTGGCCTGCGCCCCCAGGGCGTCATCACCCCCCTGACCAGCGGGCACATCAACGACACCTTCCTGGTGGAGGACGGGGGCAAGTGGATCCTCCAGCGGATCAACCCCTTCGTCGTCCGCTCCCCCCGGGACATCATGGAGAACATCGCCGGGGTGACGGAATTCCTCCAGAAAAAGATCGCCGCCCAAGGGGGCGACCCGGACCGGGGCACCCTGCACATCCGCAAGACCTTGGACGGCTCCACCCTGTTTGTAAACCCCACGGGCTACTGGCGGTGCATGACCTACGTGGAGGGGGCCTCCTCCCATGAGACCGTGGAGAACGCCGCCATGCTGCGGGAGGCCGGCCGGGCCTTTGGGGAGTTTCAAAGCCTGCTTTCCGGGTATCCCGCCGAGACCCTCTACGAGACCATTGTGGACTTTCACAACACCCCGGTGCGCTACCGGCAGCTGATGGAGGCGGCGGAAAAGGACGCCGCGGGCCGCCTTGCCCAGGTGGGGGCGGAGATGGAGTTCGCCGCCCAGCGGAAGGGGGACTGCTCCCTGTTGATGGACCTGCTCCGGGAGGGGAAGCTCCCCCTGCGGGTGACCCACAACGACACCAAGATGAGCAACGTCCTCATCGACAACGAGACCGGGAAGGCCGTGTGCGTCATCGACCTGGACACGGTGATGCCCGGCCTGACCGCCTTTGACTTTGGGGACTCCATCCGGGCGGGGGCCTCCACCGCCGCCGAGGACGAGGCGGACCTGTCCAAAGTCCACTTCGACCTGGACCTGTTCTCCGCCTATGCCGAGGGGTTCCTCTCCGAGGCGGGGGCCGCCCTGACCCCCCTGGAGCTCAAGACCCTCCCCGACGGGGCGCGGCTGATGACCTTTGAAGTGGGCATCCGCTTTTTGGCGGACTACTTAAACGGGGACGTGTACTTCCGCACTGCCTATCCGGAGCACAACCTGGTGCGGGCCCGCAACCAGTTCAAGCTGGTGCGGGAGATGGAGGAGAAGCGCCCCGGCATGGACGCCGTCATCCAGCGCTATCTGTAAAGGGGGAAAAGCCCCTTGCTTTTTCCCGCCAAGGGTGATAAGCTGTATTCCGGAAAGGGGAAGGGCTGGATTTTCCCCACAGACCCAAATTGATCCCAGGGAGGAATTTACCTATGAAAATCGCAGTTGTAGGCGCCTGGCACGTACACACCATGGAGTACTCCACCGCCATTCAGAACAACCCCAAGGCCGAGCTCTGCTGCCTGTGGGACGACGACCAGCAGCGGGGCAAGGCCACCGCGGAAAAGCTGGGCGTGCCCTTCCAGCCGGACCTTGCGGCCATTTGGAACGACCCCACCATTGAGGGCGTCTCCATCACCACCGCCACCTACCAGCACAAGGAGATCCTCCTGGCTGCCGCCCGGGCCAAGAAGAACATCTTCACCGAGAAGGTGCTCACCTTCACCAACGAGGACGCCCAGGAGGTGGCCCAGGCCATCCGGGAGAGCGGCGTGAAGTTCACCATCTCCTATCCCCACAAGACCTGGCCCACCCTGAAGGCCGCCAAGGCCCTGGTCGACAGCGGCAAGCTGGGCAAGATCACCTACGCCCGGGTGCACAACTACCACAACGGCAGCGTGGCCCCCATGCCCGACGGCTCCCTGGGCTGGCTGCCTCCCCACTTCTACGACGCCTCCCAGACCGGCGGCGGCGCCATGATGGACCTGGGCGCCCATCCCATGTACACCCTCAACTGGCTTCTGGGAGAGCCCAAGAGCATTGTCTCCCAGTTCACCCAGGTGACCGGCCGGGGCGTGGAGGACAACGCCGTGTCTGTGATTGAATTCTCAAACGGCGCCATTGGCGTCTCCGAAACGGGCTTTGTCACCAACGGCATCCCCTATGTGCTGGAGGTAAACGGCACCGACGGCGGCCTGATGGTCCACAACGACATTCTGGAGTACACCTGCGCCGAAACCGACCACAAGCTGGTGCAGATGACCGACCTGCCTGAGAAGAGCACCATGCCCATCGACGCCTGGATCGCCGCCTGCTGCGGCGAAGGGGAGGCCCCCAACGGCATCGACGACGCCGTGGCCCTGACCAAGTTCATGGTGGGCGCTTACGAGTCCTACAACACCGGGAAAAAATACGTGTTCTAAGGGAAAAGCAACCTGTAAAGAGACCCCGCCCCACCAGGGACGGGGTCCTTTTATGCCCTCTTCTTTCTCTTCTTTCTTGAAAGAAAGAAGCAAAGAACTTTTCCTTCGCGATACCCGCCCTGGGGAAAACCCTCCCCCGAGAGCCCGCGCTGGAAACTCCCCCGTTCTGAAACCGGGAGGCAAAGAATTTCTCCTTCGCGGCACCCGCCCCGCGGAAATCCCTCCCCGGGGGCAAAAAAATCCCCGCCCCCTTGTGGGAGCGAGGATTTTCTACATTTCGAGGTTTTACAGCCTCTTCACGCCCAAGGTAGTGGTCTCGCCGTTGATGTCCCACTGGGCGGTGTAGCCCTCCAGGGCGTCCAGGTGCAGGGCCTCCCCCAGCACGTCGGAGAGGATGGAGTCCTGGTTTTCCGCAAGCACCTGGGCGATCTTCCCGCTGCCCTGGTGGTAGACCTCGATGTGGCCGGTGACGTTGAAGCCCGCGTCCTTGCGCATAGACTGGAGCTTGCTGACGATCTCCCGCACGAAGCCCTCCTCGATCAGGGCCTCGTCCAGGGCGGTGTCCAGCACCACGGTCAGGCCCCGGTCGGACAGGGAGGTGAAGCCCTCCTTCTGGGCGGTCTCCACAAGGAGTTCCTCCCCTGTGAGCTCGATGTCCCCGTCGGCCAGGGAGAGCTTGAGGGCACCGGTCTCATCCAGCTCTTTTTTGGCGGCGGAGCCGTCCAGCTGGGAGAGGGCCTGGCGCACCGCCCCCAGCCGCTTGCCCAGCTTTTTGCCCAAGAGCTTCAGCTGGGGCTTGAAGGTGTAGTCGGTGAACTGGGACATGTCCGCAAGGAAGGAGACCTCCTTCACGTTGAGCTCTTCCCGGATGATCTCCCGGTACAAGCTGCCCAGGCCCTCATCGGCGTCGGTGTAGAGGGTGCGCAGGGGCTGGCGGTTCTTCTGGCCGCACAGGTTCCGGGCGGCCCGTCCCAGGGTGACGATGCGCAGCACCTCGTCCATGTCGGCCTCCAGCTTCTTGTCCACCCAGGCCTCCTGGTAGGCGGGATACGCGCACAGGTGGACGCTCTCCGGGGCGGATTTGTCCACGGAGCACACCAGGTTCCGGTAGATCTCCTCGCTCATGAAGGGGATCATGGGGGCGGCCGCCTTCGCGGTGGTCACCAGGGCGGTGTACAGGGTCATAAAGGCGGCGGTCTTATCCCCGGTCTCCCCCTGGACCCAGAAGCGGGACCGGCTGCGGCGGACATACCAGTTGCTCATCTCGTCCACAAAGTCCTGGAGGGCCCGGGCGGCCTCGGGCACCTTGTAGCCGGAGAGGTTCTCGTCCACGGCCCGGACCGCGGTGTTCAGCCGGGAGAGAAGCCACTTGTCCATCACCGTCAGCTCGCAGCCCGAGAGCTCGTGCTGGGTGGGGTCAAAGCCGTCGATGTTGGCGTAGAGCACAAAGAAGGCGTAGGTGTTCCACAGGGTGGAGAAAAACTTCTTCTGGCCCTCGACGACGGCCTTCTCGTGGAAACGGCTGGGCAGCCAGGGGGCGGAGTTGGTGTAGAAGTACCAGCGCAGGGGGTCCGCGCCGAACTTTTGCAGGGCCTCCATGGGGTCCACGGCGTTGCCCTTGGACTTTGACATCTTCTGGCCGTTCTCGTCCTGGACCAGGCCCTGGACCAGGACGTTTTTGAAGGGGGCCTTGTCAAACAGCAGAGTGGAGATGGCGAGCAGAGAGTAGAACCAGCCTCTGGTCTGGTCCACCGCCTCGGAGATGAAGTCCGCGGGGAACTGGCTCTCGAAGAGGTCCTTGTTCTCAAAGGGGTAGTGGTGCTGGGCAAAGGGCATGGAGCCGGAGTCGAACCAGCAGTCGATCACCTCGGGCACCCGGTGCATCTGTTTGCCGCAGTGGGGGCAGGGGATGGTCACCTG
>CALWIE010000194.1 GCA_944380625.1 uncultured Clostridia bacterium | reverse complement strand
AGGGCCACGTCCAGCAGCCCCTGGACAGAGGCCGGGGGCTCCCCAAAGCGGTCGATCAGCTCGTCGGTCACGTCCAGGGCGTCCTCCTCGGTCTACACCTCGGCGATGCGCCGGTACACGTTCAGCCGCAGGGAGAGGCTCTGGATGTAGCTCTCCGGGATGTGGGCCTGCACCTGCATATCCACCAGGCACTCCTGGTCCACCGGGCGGGAGGGCTCCTCGCCCTTCATCAGGGAGACCGCCTCGTTTAAGAGCTTTACATACATGTCGTAGCCCACGGCCTCCATGTGGCCGTGCTGCTCCCCGCCCAAAATGTTCCCCGCCCCCCGGATCTCCAGGTCCCGCATGGCGATCTTAAAGCCCGAGCCAAACTCCGTGAATTCCCGTATGGCCGAGAGCCGCTTCTGGGCGATCTCCGAAAGGGCCTTGCTGGGGGTGTAGGTCAAATAGGCGTAGGCCCGGCGGCTGCTGCGGCCCACCCGGCCCCGGAGCTGGTGCAGCTGGGAGAGCCCCATCCGGTCCGCGTTTTCAATAATCAGGGTGTTGGCGCTGGGCACGTCCACCCCCGTCTCGATGATGGTGGTGCACACCAGCACGTCGATCTCGTGGTCCAAAAGCTGCCGCCACACCTCCGAGAGCTCTTCCTCGTTCATCTTCCCGTGTCCCACGCCGATGCGGGCCTCCGGCACCCTCTGCTGGATGCGGGCCACGCAGCTCTGGATAGAGGCCACGTCGTTGTGCAGGTAGTACACCTGCCCGCCCCGGCGCAGCTCCCGGCGGATGGCGTCGGCGATCACCCCGGGGTCGTACTCCAGCACATAGGTCTGCACCGGGTGACGGTCGTGGGGGGCCTCCTCGATGACGGACATGTCCCGTATGCCCGAGAGGGCCATGTTCAGGGTCCGGGGGATGGGCGTGGCCGAAAGGGTCAGCACGTCCGCGCTCTTGCAGGCCTCCTTGAGCTTCTCCTTCTGGGCCACCCCAAAGCGCTGCTCCTCGTCGATGATCACAAGGCCCAGGTCGTGGAATTTCACGTCCTTGGAGACAAGCCTGTGGGTGCCCACCACAATGTCCACGCTGCCCCGCTTTACCCTGCGCAGGATCTCCTCCTGCTGCTTCGGCGTGCGGAACCGGGACAAGAGCTCCACGTCCACCGGGAAGCCCTCCATCCGCCGCAGGATGGTCTGGTAGTGCTGCCAGGCCAAGATGGTGGTGGGCACCAAAACGGCGCACTGTTTTCCCGCAGCCACGCATTTGAAGGCGGCCCGCAGGGCCACCTCGGTCTTCCCAAAGCCCACGTCCCCGCACAGCAGCCGGTCCATGGGGGCCTCCCGCTCCATATCGTCCTTGATCTCCGAGATGCACCGCAGCTGGTCCTCGGTCTCGTCAAAGGCGAAGTGGGATTCAAAGTCGTACTGCCACTCCCCGTCCGGGGGAAAGGCGAAGCCCTTTGTCTGCATCCGCTGGGCGTAGAGCTGGATGAGCTCCTTGGCGATGTCCTTTACGGCGGTGCGCACCCGGGCCTTCTGCCGCTGCCAGTCCGTCCCTCCCAGGCGGCTGAGCTTTACCGCGGAATCCTCCCGGGGGCCGATGTATTTTGAAACCATGTCCAGCTGGGTCACGGGCACGTAGAGGGTGTCGTTTTTCTGGTAGCGCACCTTGATGTAGTCCTTGGTGACGCCGTTCATCTCCAGCTTGTGGATGCCCTCGAACAGGCCGATGCCGTGGGTGGCGTGGACCACGTAATCCCCCGGGGACAGCTCCGAAAGGCTGGAGATCTCCTTGCTGTTCTTGTCCCGCTTCCGCTTTTTCTGCCGGACCGCCGCCAGGTGCCCGTGGGTGAGCAGGGCAAAGTTCGCCTCGGGCAGCTCAAACCCGGCGGAGAGGGTCCCCACCGTGACCGTCACCGTCCCGGGGGCCGCAGAGGAGGCCTTCTCCAAAAAGGCGGCGGGCAGGCCCAGGCCCTTCAGGTCCTCGGCCAGGGCGGACCCCGCCCGCTGGGTGCCGCAGAGGACCACGCAGGCCCGGCCCAGGGCCAGCAGGGGCCCCAGGTCGTCAGCCAAAAGCTGGGTGCCGCCGCCCCAGGCCGGCAGCTGCTTTGTGTTCATGTTCACCAGGGTCCGGGTGGGGATCTCGTAGCTTCCCCGGGCGAACAGGTCCAAAAACAGGGTGGGGGCCTCCTGGGCCCGGCCCAGGGCGTACTCCCAGTCCTCGCCGTACTTGTCCAGGCCCTTGCACAGGAGCCCTTCCGCCAAAAAGCTCTTCAGGTCCTCCCCCCACTGCCACAGGGAGGTGCGCATCCGCTCTTTGAGCTTGTTCCCCTCGGAGAACACCAGCAGGCTGTTTTCCGGGGGGAAGTAGTCGAACAGGGTGGCCGTCTCCGGGTAGGCCAGGGTGATGAACTTGTCCATGGAGCCGATGCGCAGGCCGTTTTTCAGCTTCTCCGCCTCGCCCCGGAGGATCTCCTTGGCCTTGGGGGCGGTCTTCCCCCGCAGGGAGGAGGCCAGCTTCTCGATCTTTTGGGCCAGGGCCCCTGCCCTCTCCGGGATGACCTCCACGCAGGGGGCCAGCGTCACCTCGTCCACCGGGTCGGTGCGCCGCTGGCTCTCCAGGTCGAAGTAGGAGAGGGAGTCGATCTCGTCCCCCCAGAACTCCACCCGCACCGGGGCGCTGGCGCTGGGGGAGAAGAAGTCCACAATGCCCCCCCGGCGGCTGAACTGCCCCGGGCCCTCCAGCTGGTCTTCCCGGGTGTAGCCGCACCGCACCAGGGCCTCCAGCAGGGCGTCGATCTCCAGGGCGGCCCCGGCCTTTACGGGGAACAGCCGCTTTTTCAGCTCCTCCGGCCCCAGGGTGTACTGAAGGGCGGCGTCCATGCAGGCCACAATGGCGTCGCAGGCCCCGCTTTGCAGCTTGGAGAGGGCCTCCAGCCGCAGCCGCTCGTATTCGTGGGAGGTGCCCGCCGTGTCCCGGAAGTTGAAGTCCCGCAGGGGATAGGCGGCGGGCCGCAGCCCCAGGGCCGCCAGGTCCGAGAGGAAGCGCTGGGCCTCTGCCTCGTCCCCGGCCAGCACCAGGGCCCGCCTGCCGGTGCTCTTGCACAGGGCGGCGGTGACGCAGCTCTTGTGGATCTCCGAGAGGCCGGTGGCCGCCACAGGCACGGCCCCCTTACGGACAGCCTCCTCGACGCGTTTGTAGTCCGGCCACCGGGCCAGGGCGCTGCGGATCAGTTCCATACGGATTTCCCCCTTTCGGATTTTCTCTGGCTTTGAGGCCTCAGCTGTTGTAGAGGTTCATGGCCCGGTCCATGTCCCCCCGGACGATGAGCTCGGCGGCCGCGGCGGCGTTGTCCAAGGCGGCGTCCAGGTCCTCCAGCTCCTTTTTCGTAAAGCGGGAGAGCACCCAGTCCGCCAGGTCGTACTCCGGATGGGGCTTTTTCCCCACCCCCAGCTTGACGCGAGGGAACTGGTCCGACCCGGAGAGGTAGATGATGTTCTTCATGCCGTTGTGGCCGCCGTCGCTGCCCTTGCGGCGGATGCGCAGCTTGCCCGGCTCCAGGTTGATGTCGTCGAAAAAGACCAGCACCTTTTCCGGGGGGAGCTTGTAAAACTGCATGGCCTCCCGGACGGACTGGCCGCTGAGGTTCATGTAGGTGGAGGGCTTTAAAAGGAGGACTTTCTTCCCTCCCAGGGAGCACTCGCCCGTCAGGCCCTTGAACCGGATGCGCCGGATTTCCCCCCGGTGCTTCTGGGCGATGCGGTCCAGGGCCATAAAGCCGGCGTTGTGGCGGGTGAGCTCATACTGTTTCCCGGGATTCCCCAGGCCCACCAGGAGAAATTCCACGGGCCCGGGGGAGGGGGAGGACTTTTTGGAAAAGAACAGGGGCATGGGTCAAAACCTCCAGGTTTGTTTTGGGGCAGGGCCCGCAGGGCTGCGGGCGCATACATCTTAATTATGCCAGAGATCCGCGCCGTTTGCAAGCCTTGAGAAGGCTGGGGGCGGAAAAAGCGCTTTTTTCCACAACCTGTGAAAAAACTTTGAAAATCTTGCGATTTGCTATGGAATTTTCCGGGAGACTTTGTTATAATCCGTAATAGGAAACCCATAGGACGGGCTTTTTCGGCCTGCCCGGGCGTTCCACTCTGCTGTCACCCGGAAAGGCCGCGCTCTGCTCGGGCCTGGGTCCGGTTGAACACTATTAGGAGGTAGTTACCAATGAGCCACAAGTATGTTTATCTGTTCAGCGAAGGCGACGGGTCCATGCGTGAGCTTCTTGGCGGCAAAGGCGCGAACCTTGCGGAAATGACCAAGCTCGGCCTGCCGGTTCCCCAGGGCTTCACCATCTCTACGGAAGCCTGCACCCAGTACTATGAGGACGGCCGCCAGATCAACGACGAGATCCAGGCACAGATCATGGAGTACGTCGGCAAGATGGAAGAGATCACCGGCAAGAAGTTCGGCGACAAGGAGAACCCCCTGCTGGTCTCCGTGCGTTCCGGCGCCCGCGCTTCCATGCCCGGCATGATGGACACCATCCTGAACCTGGGCCTCAACGAGGAAGTCGTGGAGGTCATGGCCAAAAAGTCCGGCAACCCCCGCTGGGCCTACGACTGCTACCGGAGATTCATCCAGATGT
>CALWIE010000193.1 GCA_944380625.1 uncultured Clostridia bacterium | reverse complement strand
TCGTCTCGGACCAGCGGGCGGAGGTGCTGCTCCACCCGGAGCTGGGCCTGGGGGTCAAGCTGCGGGACCCGGCGCGCTCGGCCCGGTTTACCACCACCGCCCGGGAGGCCATCGGCCTGGAGACAGCCCGTGCCTCCGCCGCGGAGGAGCTGCGCGTCCTTTACGTGGCGCTGACCCGCGCCAAGGAGAAGCTGCTGCTGGTGGGCTCTTGGGAGGACCCCCTGCGCACCGCCGGGCGGCTGGCCATGGGCCTGACGGACCGGGGCCCGGACCCCTACACGGTGCGCCGGGCCAAGAACGCCGCCCAGTGGCTGCTGCTGTGCGCCCTGTGCCACCCCGACGGGGGGCGGCTGCGCCAGGAGGCGGGGGCCCCCGCCGGCTGCGTCTGCCGGGAGGACTACACCCCCTGGGACATCGGCTTGAGCGAGTATGTGCCCCAGCCCCAGGAGCAGGCCCCCGAGGCAAGGGTCCCCCAGCCCCCGGACAGGGAGCTGTACCAGCGGCTGCTCCGGCAGGCGGAGTTTTGCTACCCCTACCAGCAGGCGGCCCTTTTGCCCGCCAAGGTGTCGGCTTCCAAGCTGGCCGCCCAGCAGGACGGCAGCCGGGAGGTGGCCCTCTCCCGGCCGGCCTGGCTGGGGGAGCAGGGGCTGACCCCTGCCCAACGGGGCACGGCCCTGCACGCCTTTTTGCAATTTGCGGATTTTGAAAGCTTCCAGCGGGACCCGGAGGGGGAGCGCAAGCGCCTGGTGTCCCTGGCGCTGCTGGCCCCGGAACAGGGGGCCGCGGTGGATCTGAACCGGGTGCGGAAGTTTTTGGAGAGCCCCTTGGGCCAGCGGATCCTCCGCTCCCCCCAGGTGGAGCGGGAGAGGCGCTTCGTGGCCTCGGTGCCCGCCTCCCTGGCCCAGCCGGGCAGCGGCGCCCAGGGGGAAGAGGTGATCCTCCAGGGGGCGGCGGACTGCACCTTTGTGGAGGGGGGCTTTTTGCACATTGTGGACTTTAAGACCGACCGGGTGGGGGACATGGAGGCCCTGTGGGAGCGCTACGGCACCCAGTTGAAGCTCTACGGCTACGCCATGGAGGAGATCTCCGGCATGCCGGTGGGGGAGCTGATCTTCTATTCCACCGCCCTGGGCCGGGCCAGCTCCCGAAGGTATCGGGAGCTCCTGTAAAGTCCTTTGGGGGAATTTTTCCCCCAGCGCCTTGACAAACCCGGGAAGAGAGGGTATAATGGCTTCCGGTAAAACAAAGCGGAGCGGTTGGCTCCCACCCGTGCAGCCCAGTCTGACACAGGTCAATATCCCAGGGCGGGCGGCGAGAGCGGCCCGGTCCGGCAGGCCCTTTGGGGCCGGTTTGGGGCGTTGATTTGCGGGCAGAAGGGGTTCTGCCCGCTTTTTGCGCTGCCAGCCCACCGCCAAACAGCTTGAGAACAACGAGTGATGGAGGTGCTACCCATTAGCAACAAGGAACTGCAGATCAACGAGCAAATCCGGGATAAAGAGCTTCGCGTCATCGATTCCGACGGCACCCAGCTGGGCATTATGTCCCTGCGCCAGGCCATGGATATCGCGGAGAAGAAAAATCTGGATCTGGTGAAGATCGCTCCCCAGGCAAACCCGCCGGTGTGCAAAATCATCGACTACGGCAAGTTCCGCTTTGAACAGGCCAAGCGGGAAAAGGAAGCGAGAAAGAACCAGCGCGTCGTGGAGATCAAAGAGGTCCGCCTTTCCCGCAACGTCGACGCCCACGATTTTGAGACGAAGAAGAACCACGCCCTGCGCTTTATCTCCGAGGGCAACAAGGTGAAGGCTTCCATCCGGTTTCGCGGCAGAGAGATGGGACACCCCGAGCTGGGCCTGGAGATCATGCGCCGGTTTGCCGACGCCATGAGCGAGGTGGCCAATGTGGAAAAGCCCGCCAAGCTGGAGGGCCGCACCATGCTGATGTTCCTTGCTCCCAAGCCCGTCAAGTAATGTTGTTTCAAAATATCCTAAGGAGGAACGTACCATGCCGAAACTGAAGACGCACAGCGGCGCTAAAAAGCGCTTTAAGCTTTCCAAGAACGGAAAGGTCATCCGTGCCCACGCCTACATGTCCCACCTGGCCAACGGCCACGGCAAGACCCCCAAGAGCAAGCGCCACGCCCGCGGCACCACCGTGGCGGACCAGACCAACGTGGCCGCCATCAAGCGGATGCTGCCCTACAAGTAAGGCGCAGGGCCCAGGGGGCGGCGCGCTCCCCTCGAGGGCGGAGCCGCCCGCTACAATTTGAAGTTTAACCAGGTTTCACCATAAGAAAGGATGGTACAGGAATGGCTAGAGTGAAAGGCGCGATGATGACGCGCAAGAGAAGGAAAAAGGTTTTAAAGCTTGCCAAGGGCTACTGGGGCGCTAAGTCCCGCCACTTTAAAATGGCCAAACAGGCCGTGATGAAATCCGGCAACTACGCCTTCATCGGCCGCAAGCAGCGCAAGCGCGATTTCCGCCGCCTGTGGATCACCCGGATCAGCGCTGCCTGCCGGGCAAACGGCGTAAACTACTCCACCTTTATGAACGGCCTGAAGAAGGCTGGCGTCACCCTGAACCGGAAGATGCTTTCCGAGATCGCCATTGCCGACGCCGCGGCCTTCACCGCCCTGGTGGAAAAGGCCAAGGCTGCCTTATAAAAAGCTTGAAGTGCGCCCGAGGCAAAACCCTTGCCTTGGGCGTTCCGCGTTCCGGAGGGGCACCGCCGGCGCGGGCGTGAGGAGGGAATTGGGAAATGGAGACCATCACCAGCCGGCAGAACCGCACGGTCCACCAGGCGGCGGCGCTTTTGGCCTCTCCGGGGGAGCGCCGCCAGAGGCGGGAGTTCCTCTGCGAGGGGGCCCGGCTGTGCCGGGACGCGGCCCTCTCGGGCTTAAAGGTGCGCCAGTGCTTTTTCACGGTAGGGGCCAGGGAGAAGTACGCCTCTTACCTGGAGCCGGTGCTAAAGGTTTGTGAAGAGGCCTTCCAGGTGGAGGAGCATGTGGCGGGGCTGCTCTCCTCCACCAAGAGCTCCCAAGGGGTCTACTGCGTCTGCGCCTGGCCGGACTCCCTTCGGGGGGCGGGAGAGCTCCCCCTGCCGGAGCGGTCCTGCGTGGTGCTGGAAAACCTGCAGGACCCCGGGAACCTGGGGACGGTGCTGCGCACCGCCGAGGCCTTGGGCATCGGCTGGGTCTACCTGCTGGGGGAGTGCTGCGACCCTCTCTCTCCCAAGGTGCTGCGTGCCTCCATGGGGGCGGTGTTCCGGCTCTCCCTGGGGGTGGAACCCTCCTGCCAGGGGCTGTGCGCCCGGCTGCGGGAGGGGGGCTTTACCCTGCTGGCCTCGGTGCCGGACCGGTCGGCCCTGCCGGTGACGGAGCTGGACTTCT
The DNA here is from genome assembly GCA_944380625.1 of uncultured Clostridia bacterium. Next base: position 2,493 of record CALWIE010000193.1, on the reverse strand, counting down.
CCCAAGGGCTTTGGGCGGCCTTCATTGGGAACGAGGGCCGGGGCCTCACCCCGGAGGCCATCGCCCAGTGCGGCCTGCGGGGGGTGATCCCCATGGCGGGCAGGGCGGAGTCCCTGAACGCCTCGGCGGCGGCCACCATCCTCCTGTGGGAGCTGGCCCGGGCCGGGGGAAAGGAGGCCTCCCATGGATAAGCGGGCCTATTGGATTTGGCTGCAGCACGCCTTTGGGGCGGGCAGCCCCATGCCGGGGCGGATCTGGCGCAGCTATCCCGGGGGCGTGGAGGGCTTCTGCCGGGACGGCTCCCGGGTGTGGAACACCCTGCCGGGCATCCGGGAGCGGGAGGCGGCCTCCCTGTATGCCTTTTCCCTCTCCGAGGCCCAGGCCCAGCTGGAGTACGGGGAAAAGGTGGGGTGGGAAATCCTCACCCCGGAGTGTGAAAAATATCCCGCCGCCCTGAGGAATATTTTTGACCCTCCTGCGGTACTGTATGTACGGGGCAAGCTCCCCGACGTGGACCGCCAGCCCGCCATCGCTGTGGTGGGGGCCCGCAAGGCCCAGAAGGGGTCGGTGGAAAAGGCCAAGGAGTTTGGCTATCAGCTGGCCATCGGCGGGGCCGTGGTGGTCACCGGGGGCGCCGTGGGCATTGACACGGCGGCGTCTTTAGGCGCCCTCAGCGGGGAGGGGCCTCTGGTGAGCGTGCTGCCGGTGGCCCTGAACAGCTCTTACCTGAGCCAGAACGCCTTCCTGCGGGAGAGCATCTTGGAAAAGGGCGGGGCCCTGGTCAGCGAGTACTTTTCCCAGCAGTCGCCGGTGTTCGGCACCTTCCAGGCGCGCAACCGGCTGATCACCGGGCTTTCCTGCGGGGTGCTGCTGATCCAGGCGGGGCTTAAAAGCGGCACCATGCTCTACGCGGCCCGAGCCAAGGACCAGGATCGGGACGTGTTTGTCTATCCCGGCAGCCAGGGGGACCCGGCCTTTGCGGGAGGCTGGGGGCTCATCGCCGACGGGGCCAAGAGCGTCCTCTGCGGCGAGGACATCCTGGAGGAATACGACCGGCGCTTCCAGCAGGGGGGCCGGGTGGTGCCCCTGAAGGCGCCGCCCGCCGCCCAGGAAGCTTCCCGCCCGGAGCCCGAGCCGGTGGCGGCCCTGGCGGATCCGGGCCTTGAAGCGGAGCAGGCCCAGGTCCTCAGCGCCCTGGGGGACTCCCCGGCCACGGTGGCCCAGCTGGAGGAGCGGACAGGCCTTCCCGCCGGGAGGCTTTTGGGGCTTCTGACAGAGCTGGAGCTCCGGGGGCTGGCCCGCTCAGGACCCGGCCGGCGCTACCGCCTGGCGGGCCAGGCGCCCAAAAAGGAACCCGCGCCCCTGGCCCTCACAGGGGAGCAGGCGGCGGTGCTTTCCGCATTGGAGGAGAGCCCGTTGACCGTGGCCCGCCTGGAAGAGGGGACGGGGATCCCCGCCGGGAGGCTTTTGGGGATTTTGACGGAGCTGGAGCTGCGGGGCCTGTGCCGGTCCTGCCCGGGTAAGCGCTACCGCCGGGCCTGAGCCCTCTGCCCGCCGGGAGCTGATGGCCCGGCCGGACAGGGAGGAGAGGCTCCGGCCCCTGTGGGGGCCGGGCTGCGCCTGCCTGCCCTTCAGCCTGGGGGCCGGGGGGCGCTGGACAGCCTCCCCCGGCGCCTGGAGGAAGATGGTTTTCGGGTGCTCGGCGGCCTGCAGGTCACCGGGGACGGCTGCTGTGAGAGCTCGGCGGAGGCCGTGGGGGGCAACCAGGCGGAGCTTCCGGTATGAGTCTTTTTAGGAACTTTTTATTTGACAAACGCCCTTCGGGGCTGTATTGTAAAACGGCAAACACTTCCCCGGGCGGCTTCGCCCGGAGATCTTTATAAGGCCCTCCTTGGGAGGGCGGCCAGGAAAAAGGAGCGTGACAGCCAATGGCGAAGCTGGTAATTGTGGAGTCGCCTTCCAAGGCGAAGACCATTCAAAAATATCTGGGGAACGGCTACGAGGTGGTGGCCTCTATGGGCCACGTGCGGGATTTGCCCAAGGCCCGGCTCAGCGTGGACGTAAAGGACGGCTTTAAGCCCAAGTACACCGTCATCAAGGGGAAGGAGAAGCTGGTCAAAGAGCTCAAGGAGGCCGCGGACAAGGCCGACGGCGTGTTGCTGGCCACCGACCCGGACCGGGAGGGGGAGGCCATCTCCTGGCACCTGGCCTACATCCTGGGCCTGGAGGAAGGGGCCCAGGACCGGGTGACTTTCAACGAGATCACCCGCACCGGCGTGGAGGAGGGCATGGCCCACCCCCGGGCCATCGACCTGGACCTGGTAAACGCCCAGCAGGCCCGGCGCATCCTGGACCGGCTGGTGGGCTACACCCTGAGCCCCTTTTTGGCCAAGACCATCCGCCGGGGGCTCTCCGCCGGCCGGGTGCAGTCGGTGGCCGTGCGGATGATTGTGGACCGGGAGGAGGAGATCAAGGCCTTTGTGCCCCAGGAGT
>CALWIE010000192.1 GCA_944380625.1 uncultured Clostridia bacterium | reverse complement strand
TAGGAGCCGTTGTAGAGGGTGTCGTTGACGGTGGTGTCGTGGACCACCCCAAAGCCCTGGGCCTCCAGGGCTTTTTTCAGCGCTTCCCCGGCGGCGATCACGCTTTGGGAGGGGTCTTCCGTGCGGGTGGCCATGTCTGTGTAATAGAACCCGGTGAAGGCCTGGGAGTAGGCCTCGCTGGTGTGGGTGTGGTAGATGAGCACCTCTGTGCTGCCGTCCCGTTTCAGGTGGACGGAGGGCTGCTCCTCCAGGGCGGCGGCAAGGTCCGTGCCGGAGCCGGTGGTGTCCTTTACGAAGAACTCCCCCACCGGGGCGCCCCCCTCCAAGAGGATCTCCTCCACAGGGGCGTGGGAGCGGCCGGGGTCTGGGGTGACAGAGGCCTGGGGTTCCGGGGCCGTCCCCAGGGAGGCCACCCCGTCGTCGGGAAGGGCGTAAGCGGGGGAGGCCGAAGGGAGGGGGCTGGGGGAGGACCCGGGCTGGGGGGACGCGGCCCGGGCCCCCATGCCCGCCGCGAAAAGGAGGGCCTCGCCTCCCTGGGTTTGGGACCAGGCCAAAAACCGGTCCCCGGCGCACCAGAGGCACAGGCCCACCCCCGCCAGCACCGCCATTTTTTTGAGGAAATGGGGTTTTTTCATGGGAAATCCTTTCGCAACAAAAAATTAACAATTTCCCCCCTTGCGCAGAGGGGGATACTTTAGTATAATAAAGTGGTATACTTTCACTTTTCAGACCCCACGGAGGACTGTATGGAAAAAAGGCGCCGCCTGGGCGCCGGCAAGGAAAGGAGTTTTTTGGATGTCTATCTATTCGGAAATCAGGCCGGAAGTGCGCATGTTTGCAGACATGTGCCAGGAAAACAGCAAGATCGACCCGGAGCTGTACGTAAAATACGATGTGAAGAGGGGCCTGCGGGATTTAAACGGCAAGGGCGTGCTCACGGGGCTGACGAATATCTCGGAGATCATCTCCTCGAAAACCGTGGACGGGAAGAGCGTCCCCTGCGAGGGCGAGCTCTACTACCGGGGCTACAGCGTGGAGGAGCTGATCCGCCGCCAGCCCAAGGGGGACAATTTTGGCTTTGAGCGCACCGCCTACCTGCTGCTCTTCGGGGACCTGCCCGGGGAGGAGCGGTTTAAGGACTTTTGCGAGCTGCTGTCCTTCTACAGGACCCTGCCCACCAGCTTTGTGCGGGACATCATCATGAAGGCTCCCAGCTCCGACATGATGAACACCCTGGCCAGAAGCGTGCTTACCCTCTATTCCTATGACGAGGCGGCGGAAGATATTTCCATCCCCAACGTGCTGCGCCAGTCCATGCAGCTGATCGCCCTGTTCCCCCTGCTGTCGGTCTACGGCTATCAGGCTTACCGCCACTACCACGACGGCCAGAGCCTGTTTATCCACCAGCCGGACCCCAAGCTCTCCACGGCGGAGAACATCCTGCGGATCCTCCGGCCGGACTGCTCCTACACCGAGCTGGAGGCCAAGGTGCTGGACATCGCCCTGATCCTCCACGCGGACCACGGCGGCGGCAACAACTCCACCTTTACCACCCACGTGGTCACCTCCTCCGGGACGGACACCTACTCCGCCATCGCCGCGGCCCTGGGCTCTTTAAAGGGCCCCAAGCACGGCGGCGCCAACATCAAGGTGGTGAAGATGTTCGACGACATCATGGCCCACGTGAAGGACTGGAACGACGACGAGGAGATCAGCGCCTACCTGGAGAAGCTTTTGCACAAGGAGGCCTTTGACAAGTCCGGGCTGATCTACGGCATCGGCCACGCGGTGTACTCCCTCTCGGACCCCCGGGCCAAGATCATGGCCCGGTTTGTGGAGGGCCTGTCCCGAGAGAAGGGCCGCTCGGACGAGTACCGGCTCTACGCCAACGTGGAGCGCCTGGCGGTAAAGCTCATCACCCAGGAGCGGAAGATCTACAAAGGCGTTTCCGCCAACGTGGACTTCTACAGCGGCTTTATCTACAGTATGCTGGACCTGCCCATGGAGCTGTACACCCCCATTTTCGCCATCTCCCGCATCGCCGGCTGGAGCGCCCACCGGATTGAGGAGCTGGTGGGGGGCGGGAAGATCATCCGCCCGGCCTATATGGCCGTGCAGCCCCACCGGGAATTCCCCCAGGACTGACAGGGCCTTTCTAAAGCAAAACAGAGAAGACGCAAAGCGGCAGCCCCGGAACTTCCGGGACTGCCGTTTTTTGGGGGCGGTTTTTACTTTTGCTCTGTGGGCAGCTGGAACAGGGCCGCCTCATAGGGCCGCAGGGCGGGCCCCTGGTAGCCCCCCTCCCGCTCATAGGAGGACAGGAGGGGAAGGGCTCCCGGGGGAATCAGCCCCTCTGGGGCCGGGGCAGGCTCCGGGGAGAAATTGAGCACCGCCAGGAGTGTCTCCGCCCCGTGGGGGCGGCGGTAGCAGAGGAGGGTGGGGGAGCCGGTCTCCACCGCCTCCAGGCTGCCCCGGGACAGGGCGGGGTGCTCTTTGCGCAGGGCGATAAGCCGCCGGTAGAAGTTTAAAATGGAGCAGGGGTCCCCCTCCTGGGCGGCGGCGTTGATGGCGGCATAGTTGGGGTTTGTCCCCAGCCAGGGGGTCCCGGTGGTGAAGCCTCCGTTCTCCGAGGCGTCCCACTGCATGGGGGTGCGGGCGTTGTCACGGCTCTCCAGCTGGATGGTGTGCAGGGCGTCCTCGGGGGAGGCGCCCTCCAGGACCAGCTGGCGGTAGCGGTTGCGGGCCTCGGGGTCGTTGTACTCCTCTATGGAGGAGAAGGCCATGTTGGTCATGCCCAGCTCCTCCCCTTGGTAGAGGAAGGGCGTGCCGGGCAGGGTGTGGACCAGCAGGCCCAAAAGCTTGGCGGACTGCTCCCAATAGGCCTTGTCCGAGCCGTAGAGGGAGACCTGCCGGGGCTTGTCGTGGTTGGAGAGGAACCGGGCCCACCAGCCCCGCTCCCCCAAAAGCTCCCAGTCCCGGACCGCGTCCGAGAGGAGCTTTTGGGGGGACCAGGTGGCAATCTCCACCATGGGGGGCACAAAGGGGATGGCCATGGTGAACTCCCGCCGATCCGGGTCCACGTAGTTGACCACTTCCTCAGGGGTCTTCAGGGAGACCTCCCCCACGGTGACCATGCCCCGGGGTCCGAAGACACGGTCGTGCATCATGCGGATGTAGTTGTGGGTGCCCTCGGAGCCGGACAGCCAGTTGTTGAACAGGGAGTAGCCGTCCGGCATGGGGGGCAGGGGGGAGTCGGGGAAATCCAGGGGCTTTTCCAGGTAACTGATGGCGTCCACCCGGAAGCCGTCCACCCCCTTTTGGGCCCACCAGTCCATCATGGAGAAAATCTCCTCCCGCAGGGCGGGACAGGCCCAGTTTAGGTCCGGCTGCTTTTTGGAGAAGATGTGCAGGTAGTACTGGCCCCGGCGGGGCTCGAACTCCCAGGCGCTGCCTCCGAACACCGAGGCCCAGTTGTTGGGCGGGCCCCCTTTTGGGCCGGGGTCGCTCCAGATGTAGTAGTCCTTTTTGGGGTTGTCCCGGGAGGAGCTGGACTCCAAAAACCAGGGGTGCTCGTCGGAGGAGTGGTTGACCACCAGGTCCATGATGATGCGGATACCCCGGGCTTTGCACTGGTCCCGGAAGGCCTCCCAGTCGGCCATGGTGCCGAACTCCTCCATGATCTCCTGGTAGCCGGAGATGTCGTAGCCGTTGTCGTCGTTGGGAGAGCGGTACACCGGGGAGAGCCAAATGGCGTTGATGCCCAGGCTCTCCAGGTAGTCCATGCGGCGCAGGATCCCGGGCAGGTCGCCGATGCCGTCCCCGTTGGAGTCCTGGAAGCTCCGGGGATAGATCTGGTAGACCACCAGGTCCTTGATCCATTCTTGCTGGGGTGTCATAGGGGGAAACTCCTTTCCAAAAGATCTTGCCCCCATTATACTACCTTTCCCCCCGCCCTGCAACGTCTGGAGGGGACGGAAAAAGGGGCGGCGGGCGGTTTTTTCCCCTTGACTATAGGGTTACCCCATTGTTTATAATAGGGAGGATTTCGGTTAAAAAGCGCGAGGTGCCCTATGGATTATAAAACCCTGTTTTCCCAAACGCCCCCCACCCGGCTGTTTTTCAAGGCGGCCATCCCCGGCTCCATCGGGATGCTGGCCTCGGCCCTGTACCAGGTGGCCGACGGCATCTTCATCAGCCGCCTGCTGGGGGACACGGCCTTTGCCGGGTTCAACCTGGCCATGCCCCTGGTGATTATCAACTTCGCCCTGGCGGATTTGATCGGCCTGGGCAGCGCGGTGCCCATCTCCATCAAGCTGGGCAGCAAGGATGAGAAGGAGGCCGACAACTACTTCACCTGCGCCAGCATCCTGGTGGTGCTGGCGGGGATCCTCTCCGGGGCGGTGCTGGCCCTGGGGGGAAGGGGGTTCCTCTCCCTGATGGGGGCCCAAGGGGAGCTTTTGGACCAGGCCGCCGCCTATCTTGTCACCTACGCCCTGTGCTCCCCGGTGACCACCGTGGTCTTCGCCGTGGACAATTACCTGCGCATCTGCGGGAAGATCCGCCGGAGCATGGTTTTGAACATCTTCATGTCCCTGGCCTGCATGGGCTTTGAGCTGCTGTTTATGGGGGTGTTCCGCATGGGGATCCGGGGGGCGGCCCTGGGCAGCAGCCTGGGCATGGCCCTCACCGCCCTGGCGGCCTTTTTCCCCTTCTTTTTGGGGCGGATGCAGCTGCGGTTCGTCCGGCCCCGGTTCCACGCCAAGGCCCTGCGGGAGATTGTCTCCTGCGGGCTGCCCAGCTTTTTGAACAACATCGCCGGGCGGGTGACCTCCATCATCATGAACGTGGTGCTGCTGGCCACCGGCGGCCAGAACGCCGTCTCCGTCTACGGCATCTTGATGACCATGGACGGCTTTGTCCACCCCCTGCTCTACGGCATGTGCGATTCCCTCCAGCCTGCGGTGGGCTATAACTGGGGGGCCCGGAACATCCCCCGGGTGAAGGCCATTGAGGTGCGCTGCTACGGCGCGGCCGTGGCCCTGGCGCTTCTGACCACCGGGGTGCTGGCCCTGTTCCCCCGGCAGATCGCCGGGCTGTTCATCACCGGGGGCTCCGACCCCGCCTATCTGGAGATGGCCGTGGGGGCCCTGGTGCTCTTCAGCCTGACCTACCTGACCCGGTGGTTCAGCTTTGCCACCCAGAGCTTCCTCTCCGCCATTGAAAAGCCCGTGGCCGCCTCTATGATCTCCGTCTCCACGGCCCTGGTGTTCCCGGTGCTGCTCATCGGGGCGCTGTGGCCCCTGGGCCTGACGGGCCTGTGGCTCAACTTCGCTGGCACCGCCCTGCTGGCAGGGGTGCTGTCCCTGGCGCTGCTCCTGAGGCAAAAGGAGCTGTGGCGGCCCTCTTGAGGGGGTTCTCTCCCGGCGCCCTGGGTTTTCCCAGGGCGCCTTTTTTGCCCCGGGGGAGGCCGCCCGGTAACCAAACCCGCCCCCGGCCCGTCTAATGGGCATGGAAAAGGAGGGGCTTTGGCCCTCGGGGGGATAAGCCCCGGGGGCGCGGGGAACATTCCCTTTTGGGGGATTTCCCCGCCAAAAGCCCGGGGACAGGTTGCAAAAAAGGGAGAGTTATGCTAGAGTATGCACAGGCTACATAAAGCGTATAGTTTTTTTATGGATGCGTGGCAAAAGGCCATCTATCGGGAGAGATATGGAAAAGGAGTGGGTTTCATGAAGCGGAACCTTCGGTTTTATTTTGCGCTGTTCTTCGCCAAGGGGACGGCCCTGGTCTTAAAGCTCATCGGCCGCAGGGGCACCTCCATGCCGGGGTCCTGGGCGCTGATTTTATGCCCGGATTTCCTCAGCCGGATGCCCCGGCCCAAAACTGTCATCGGCATCACCGGTACCAACGGCAAGACCACGGTGTCCAACATGATCGAGGACGTGCTGGCCCAGTGCGGAGTTTCCTTTACCTGCAACCGGTACGGCACCAACGTGGCCACCGGGGTGGCCTCCAGCCTGATCGCCGACTCCACCTTTTTCGGCAAGCCCAAAAAGGACCTGGCGGTGTTCGAACTGGACGAGCGCAGCTCCCCCCGGATTCTGCCCTTTATCAAGCCGGACATCCTTTTGTGCACCAACATCTTCCGGGACTCCTACAAGCGCAACGCCCACGTGGAGTTCATCTGGGAGATTTTAAACCGCTATATCCCCGACGGCACCCGGCTGGTCCTCAACGGGGACGACCTGCTCTGCGCCACCCTGAAGGAGTCGAACCCCCGGGTCTACTTCTCCATTGACCCCCTGCCCGGGGAGCCCATGAACAGCGCGAACCAGGTCCAGGACCCCCGGGCCTGCCCCCGGTGCGGCGGGCCCCTCCAGTGGGAGTGGCGGCGCTACCACCACATCGGCAGGGCCCGCTGCCAGGCCTGCGGCCTCGCGTCCCCCCAGCCCCAGTACCGGCTTACGGCGGTGGACCAGGAGAAGCGGCTGATGACCGTCTGCGCCGGGGAGCTCCCCGGCACGTTCCCCTTCCCCAACGGGAACATCATCAACCTCTACAACGCCCTCTCCGCGGTGGCGGTCCTCTCGGAGTACGGCCTCTCCCGGGAGAAGATCGCCCAGGGCATGGGGCAGCTGGCCATTGCGGAGAGCCGCTACAAGGAGGACCTGGTGGGCGGCCGCCGGGTGATCTTCCACCTGGCCAAGGGCATGAATCCCATCGCCTGCTCCCAGGCCTGCCGCAACGCCCAAAACGCCCCGGGGAAAAAGGCCGTGCTCCTCTTTATGGACGACTTCCACGAGGCGGCCCACTCGGTGGAGAACATCGCCTGGATTTACGACACGGATTTTGAGTTTCTAAACGACCCGGGCATCGTCCAGGTGATCGAGGCGGGGCCCCGCCACTGGGACACCTATGTGCGCCTGCTCATAGCGGGGGTGCCCCGGGAGAAGATCGTCCACGGGGAGGACATCCGGGAGGCTGCCCGGGCCCTGGACGCCCAAGGGGTGGACACGGTGGTGGTCCTCTACGACCTGTACGCGGTGGACTTGGCGGAAGAGGTCCGCGCCCAGCTGCGCCAGCAGCTTTCCGCGGTCCCCGCCCTGGAGGGAAAGGAGGGCCCTGGCCATGAAAATTGAGATCCTCTACCCGGAGATCGCCAACCAGTTTGGGGACATGGGCAACATGCGCTACCTGGCCCGCTGCCTGCCTCAGGCGGAATTTGCCCAGACCCCCCTGGGGGCACAGCCCTGCTTTGTCCGGGAGCCGGTGGCCCTGGTGTATTTGGGGCCCATGAGCGAGCGGGGCCAGGAGAAGGCCCTAAAGGCCCTTTCGCCCTACCGGTTCGCCCTGCAGGAGCGCATCGGCAGGGGGGAGGTCTGCCTCTTTACCGGCAACGCTTTGGAATTGCTGGGGGAGCGCATCGAAAACGAGGACGGCAGCGCCCTGGAGTGCCTGGGGCTGTTCCCCCTCATCGCCCGGCGGGACATGCTCCACCGGCACAACAGCATCTTCCTGGGCAGCTTCGAGGGGGAGCCGGTGATGGGTTTCAAGTCCCAGTTCACCATGGCCTATCCCGGGGACGAGGGCCTGGGGCTGTTCTCTCGGGAGAGAGGGGTGGGGCTCAACCCCCGCTGCCCCTTTGAAGGGGTGCGGTCCCACAACTTCTTCGGCACCTACCTGCTGGGGCCCCTGCTTGTCAACAACCCGCCCTTTACCCGGTATCTGCTCCGTGCCATGGGGGCCGGGGAAGCCCCCCTGGCCTTTGCGGGGGACGTCCAGGCCGCCTATGAAAAGCGCCTGGCGGATTTCAAAGCCAAGGCCTAAGCCAAAAAGAGATAGAAAAGGAAAAAGCCGCCCGAGGGGCGGCTTTTACAATTCCCGCTGGTAGTGGGCCTCCCCGCTGGGGGAGAACCCCTGGCCCTCATAAAAGGCCCTGGCCTGCCGGTTGTCCCCGCCGGTGAGCAGGGTCACCTCCCGGACGCCCTCCCGGCGGCAGCCTTGGAGAAAGGCTTCCACCAGCGCCCCCGCCAAGCCCCGGCGGCGGAAGGCCGGGCGGACGTAGAGCTCTGTCACCTCGGCGGAGGGCTCCCGGTAGCAGGCGGAGCGCTTGATAAGCCCGCACAAAAACCCGGCGGGCTCCCCTTCCCAAAAGGCCAGCAGCACCCGCTCTGGGCCGGGGCAGGCAAGGGCCCGGGCCGCCTCCTCCGGGGTGGAGACCCCCTCCCCGTTAAACGCCTTGTTGAGCCGGCAAAAGGCGGGCCCGTCCCCGGGGGAGGCGGGGCGCACCAGGATCTCTCTTTTTTCCACAGGTTTCCCTCCTTCCCCGGGGGCTTTCAGCCCTCGATCACCTGGAGCTCCACCAGGTAGCTGTCCGGGTCCCTTAAAAAGCAGGAGTACACCGGGAACCGGCTGTGCTCCCCGGGCGGGGAGACCGTCTCAGCCCCTTTGGCCGCTGCCGCCTGCCAGCGGGCGTCCACTTCCGCCCGGTCCCGGCAGTTGAGGGAGAGGCACACCCCCTGGCTGCCCCCCAGGGCCGGGCGGCCGTCCCCATAGGCGCAAAAGCCCCAGTACCCGTAGCCGGTGTCGAAGATCTCTGCCCCGCCGGCCTGGACCATGACAAGCGGCAGCCCCAGGGTCTGGGCGTAGAACTTCCTGGTCTTCCCCAGGTCCCTAACCGGAAGGAACACCACGCTGCCCACCATTTCCACGATAACCGCCTCCCGCGCTGTGTTTTGTTCCATCCTACCACATTCCGGGGGAAAAGAAAAGGGCCGTCCCGGGGACGGCGCCTTTCTTTTTTTAAAGGGGGAGAGCCCGGCTTCAGCAGGCGGATACCCGGCCGGTCTGGGCGTCCAGGCAGACCACGGAGCCGCTCTTTAAAAGGTCGGTGGCGTGGCTGGCGCCGGTGATCACCGGCTTGTCCATGGCCAGGCCCGCGATGGCGGCGTGGGTGTTGGTGCCCGCCTGCTCGGTGATGATGCCCGAGCAGCGGTGCAGGTATTCCACAATGCTGTTGTTGGTCTCGGGGACCACCAGGATGTCCCCGTCCCGGAACTTTTTGGAGATGTCCTCCAGGCGCTTGCACACGCACAGCCGGGCGGAGATGGTCTTCTCCGTGACGCCCTCGCCGGTGAGGAGCACGTGGCCCACCATGTGGACCTTCATCATGTTGGTGGTGCCGGACACGCCCAGGGGCACGCCGGCGGTGATGACCACCAGGTCGCCGCTCTTGACGAGGCCCGTCTGCTCGGCGGCGGCCACAGCCCGCTCGAAGAGGGCGTCGGTGTCCTCCACCTCGTCGATGAGCATGGGCACCACGCCCCAGGAGAGGTTCAGCTGCCGCCACACGTGGTCCTGGGTAGTGCAGCCCACAATGGGGTAGAAGGGCCGGAACTTGGAGAGCTGCCGGGCGGTGACGCCGGACTTGGTCACGGTGACAATGGCCTTGGCGCCCAGGTCGTGGGCGGTGGTGCAGGTGGCGTGGGAGATGGCGTTGGTCACGTCGAAGGCCACGTCGGAGTTGTCCCGGGAGTTGAAGCGCTTGATGTAGTTGATGCTCTCCTCGGCCTTTTCGGCGATGCGCACCATGGTCTCCAAAGCCTCCACCGGGTACTTGCCCGCGGCGGTCTCCCCGGAGAGCATGATGCAGCTGGTGCCGTCGTAGATGGCGTTGGCCACGTCGGTGGCCTCGGCCCGGGTGGGGCGGGGGTTCTTGATCATGGAGTCCAGCATCTGGGTGGCGGTGACCACCTGCTTGCCTGCCAGGTAGGACTTGCGGATCAGCTCCTTCTGGAGCACGGGCACATCCTGGAAGGGGATCTCCACGCCCATGTCCCCCCGGGCCACCATGATGCCGTCCACCACCCGGAGGATCTCGTCGATGTTCTCCACGCCCTCCATGTTCTCGATCTTGGCGATGATGTTGATGTTCTGGCAGTGGTACTCCTTGAGGATGTGGCGGATCTCCAGCACGTCGGCGGCGGAGCGCACAAAGGAGGCGGCGATGTAGTCGAAACCGTTTTCGATGCCGAAGATAATGTCGGAGCGGTCCTGCTCGCTGATGAAGGGCATGGACAGCTTGGTGCCCGGTACGTTGATGCCCTTGTGGTTGGAGACCCGGCCGCCGTTTAGGACGGTGCAGACGACGTCCGTCTCCGAGACGTGCTCGGCCCGCATCTCCACCAGGCCGTCGTCGATGAGCACCCGGGAGCCGGGCTTTAAGTCCTTGGGCAGGTCCTTGTAGGTGATGGAGACCACTTTGTCGTCCCCTTCCACCTCTCGGGTGGTCAGGGTGAAGGTGGCGCCGGCCTCCAGCTCGATGGGGCCCTTCTCAAAGGTCTTGACCCGGATCTCCGGCCCCTTGGTGTCCAGAATGGTGGCGATGGGCAGGTTCAGCTCCTCCCGCAGGCGGGTGACCGCCTCCAGCTTTTTGGCGGCGTCCTCGTGGGTGCAGTGGGAGAAGTTAAAACGCGCGGCGTTCATGCCGCCCAGCATCAGCCGGCGCAGAACCCCTTCGTCCTCTGTGGCGGGTCCCAGGGTGCAGATGATCTTTGTCTTTCTCAACATACGGCATCGTCCTTTCTTTTGCAGGCGGAAAGGGCCCGCAAGAGTTTTTTCAAAGGTTTGGGGCACACTATCTTCCAGGCGTACAGGGCATATTGGATGATTTATTATATCACATATCTTTTCCCACGTCACGCTTTTTTCACACCTTTACCAAGAATTTACCCGTGACCGGGCTGGACAAAACGCGCTCGGGGCGGCGGGCTTAGCGCCCGCGCCTGTGTGAGTAGCACCCTCGCGTTCGCGGCGGGTGGCCCCGCTGGACGAGCCGCCTTCTTGCCTGCGGGTGCGTGACCGCACGGGACAAGCCGCCTTCTTGCCTGCGGCAAGGGCGGGGCCGTCCTACACAAGCCTACGGCGGGTAGGAAACTAACGTTTTACGGAAAAAGCAACAATCGCGCCACCGCTTTAACCACCCACTGTAGAGAGCGAGTGGAACGAGCGACAACGCGACTAGTCCCGCGCGGTCACGCGCCGC
>CALWIE010000191.1 GCA_944380625.1 uncultured Clostridia bacterium | reverse complement strand
CAGGCCAGGATGTCGGAGCCGTAGTCCTGGAGGATCTGCACCTGGCGGTTGGTGTTGCCGGAGGACACGGGGATGACGGTGGCCCCCATCTTCTGGGCGCCGTCGTGGAGGCCCAGGCCCCCGGTGAACAGGCCGTAGCCGTAGGAGACGTGGACAAAGTCCTCGTGGGTGCCGCCGCAGGCCACAATGGACCGGGCGGCGCCGGTGGCCCACACGTCCAAGTCGTGCTCGGTGTAAGCCACCACAGTCTGCTTGCCGGTGGTGCCGGAGCTGGCGTGGACCCGGGCCAGGTCGTCCCGGGGGACGGCCACCAGGCCGAAGGGATAGGTGTCCCGCAGGTCCTGCTTGGTGGTGAAGGGGAGCTTCGAGAGGTCGTCGATGGACTGGATGTCCTCGGGCTTTAGGCCCATCTCGTCGAAGCGCTTGCGGTACAGGGGGACATTCTCGTAGCAGCGCTTGACCATATCCCGCAGGCGCTGGGATTGGATCTCCTTGAGGGTCTCCCGGGAGGCGCACTCGATCTCAGGCTGAAAATAGTTGGGCATGGGTTTTCTTTCCTTTCTCCGTTGTAGGTTGCATCTGGGCCCGGCCGCTGCCAAAAAAGGCAGGCTTACGCCTGCCAGCCCAGTTCAAAGGCTTTTTTGTTCATCTCCAGGAATTTCTGGGGCACGCAGCGCTCCACAGCGGAGAGCCACGTCTCCTTCTCCCCGCCTAGGCGGCGGGCCATGGCGCCGATGAGCACCACGTTGACGGCCTTTTGGGAACCGGCCTGTTCCGCCAGGCCCAGGGCGTCCACCGCCAGGACGTTGACGCCCTTTTCCTCCATCTCCTTTAAAAGGCCCTGGGGGTACTCCTGCTCCCCGGTGACCACGGGCATGGGGTCGATCTTCTGGGTGGAGGTGACCACGGCGCCCCCCACCTTCAGGTAGGGCAAAAACCGGGCGGCCTCCAGCTGCTCAAAGGCCAGGACCACGTCGGCCTCGCCTGTTTCGATGATGGGGGAATAGACCTTGTCCCCATAGCGGACATAGGTGACCACGGACCCGCCCCGCTGGCTCATGCCGTGGACCTCGCTGACCTTTACGTCGGAGCCCTGGTCCAGCATGGCGTCGCCCAAAATGCGGCTGGCAAGCAGGGTGCCCTGGCCGCCCACGCCGACGATCATAACGCTTTTGTTCATAAGTATCACCTTCGGTGTAGAAATGGTAAGTTCTGAAAGAGTGGCTGGGAAACCCAGCGTCACGCCGGGTTCTCCACCGGGCTGGACAGCCCCCGCCGGGACAGCGGCGCAGGCCAGGCGGCCGGGGACATTCCTCCCGCCGCCCTTCCCTCTACATCGCCGCCCCGCCCTTGCGGGACGCGAGAAGGCGGCTTGTCCAGGCCGGTCACGGCCCAATGGCCCCCTTGGGACACAGGGTCTTGCACACGCCGCAGCCCACGCACTGGGTGGGGTCGATGACGGCTTTGCCCTCCCGGTAGCTGATGGCCGGGCAGCCGATGCCCAGGCAGGCCTTGCAGCCGATGCACTTGTCCGGGTCTGCGGAGAGGGGCGGGTTGTGCTTGACGTACTTCAGCAGGGCGCAGGGCCGGCGGCTGATGATGACCGAGGGCTCCGGGGCGGCCAGCTCCTCCTTGAGGACGGCCATGACCGCCTTGAGGTCGTAGGGGTCCACCACGGTGACCCGGCGGATGCCAACAGCCCGGCACAGGGCCTCCAGGTCGATGGCGGCGGCGGGCTCGCCCTTGATGTTGTAGCCGGTGGTGGGGTTCTGCTGGTGGCCGGTCATGCCGGTGATGGAGTTGTCCAGCACAATGACCACGGAGTTGGAGCGGTTGTAGGCGATGTCCACAAGGCTGGTGATGCCCGAATGGGCGAAGGTGGAGTCGCCGATGACGGCCACGCTCTTCTTCTCCGCCTCCTCCCCCCGGGCCTTGTTATAGCCGTGCAGCGCCGACACAGAGGCGCCCATGCAGATGCAGGCGTCCATGGCGGACAGGGGCGCCGAGGCCCCCAGGGTGTAGCAGCCGATGTCGCCGCTGACGTAGACCCCCGCCCGCTTTAAGGCGTAGAACACCCCCCGGTGGGGGCAGCCGCAGCACATGACCGGCGGCCGCACGGGGATTTCCGCCTCCAGGGAAAGGCTTTCGGAGCCCTCCCCCAAAAGGAGCTTTTTCACAAGCTTTTGAGAGAACTCCCCGCAGCGGGGGAACAGGTCCTTGCCGGTGACGGCCACGCCGATCTTCTTGCAGTGGTCTTCGATAAAGCTGTCCAGCTCCTCTATCACGTAGACCTTCTCGCACCGGGCGGCGAAGTCCTGGATGAGCTTTTCGGGCAGGGGCCACACCAGGCCCAGCTTCAGGTAGTTGACCGTGTCCCCCAGGGCCTCTTTCGCGTACTGGTACGGGGCGCCCGCGGCGATGACCCCCACCTTGGCGCCGTTGTCCTCCACCCGGTTCAGGGAAGTGGTCTCAGCGTAGGCCGTAAGGGTCTGGGTGCGGGCCTCCACCTTCTCGTGCTTGGGCCGGGCGAAGGCGGGGAGCATCACGTTTTTGGCGGGGTCCTTCTTATACTCCTTCAGGGGACGCTCCTGCCGGGGGCCGTCCTCCACAACGGAGCGGGAGTGGGCGATGCGGGTGGTCAGCCGCAGGATGGCCGGGGTGTCGAACTCCTCGGAGAGCTCGAAGGCCAGCTTGGTAAAATCCCGGCACTCCTGGCTGTCGGCGGGCTCCAGCATGGGCACCTTGGCGGCCCGGGCGTAGTTGCGGGAGTCCTGCTCGTTCTGGGAGGAGTGCATGCCGGGGTCGTCGGCCACGGCCAGGACCATGCCCCCGTTTACGCCGATGTAGCTCATGGTGAACAGGGGGTCGGCGGCCACGTTGAGGCCCACGTGCTTCATGGCGCAGAAGGAACGGGCCCCGCCGATGGAGGCGCCGCAGGCGGTCTCGGTGGCCACTTTTTCGTTGGGGGCCCACTCGCAGTAGATCTCGGGGTATTTGACGGCGGCCTCGGTGATCTCGGTGCTGGGGGTGCCGGGATAGGCGGACACCACCTTCACGCCGGCCTCGTACAGGCCGCGGGCAACGGCCTCGTTGCCCAGGTAGAGTTGTTTCATGGGATTCTTCCTCTCTTCTTATTCTTCCGGCTGGTTGCGCAAATCCAGCACCCGTTTGGCCTTGCCCTGGAAGCGCTCCAGGCTCTTGGGGGAGACCAGGGTCACCTTGGTCTCCAGGCCCAGGACGCTCTTGAGGCGGGCGTGGATCTTGTTTTGCAGGGTTTGCAGCTCCCCAAAGCTCTCCAAAAGGCTGCCGTCGGTGAGCTCCACCTTCACCTCCAGGGTGTCCAGGAAGTTCTTCTTGCGCACCACCAGCTGGTAGTGGGGGCCCACGTTCTCCGTGCCCACCAGCACGCTCTCGATCTGGCTGGGGAACACGTTGACCCCCTTGATGATGAGCATGTCGTCGGTGCGGCCCATGACCTTGTCCATGCGCACATGGGTGCGGCCGCAGGCGCAGGGCTCGTA
>CALWIE010000190.1 GCA_944380625.1 uncultured Clostridia bacterium | reverse complement strand
GATTTCGCAGACGCGAAAACAGGGTGAAACAGAATGAGCGAAAATCAAGTGAACAATCTGCTTGGCACCACCATGGAAAAGATCAAACAGATGGTGGACGTGAACACAGTCATCGGCGACCCTGTCACCACCCCGGACGGCACCACCGTGATCCCTGTCTCCCGGGTGAGCTACGGCTTTGCCTCCGGAGGGACGGACCTGCCCTCTAAGGCCCAGCCCACCTCCGGCCTGTTTGCGGGGGGCAGCGGCGCCGGCATCACCATCAGCCCCATCGCTTTTCTGACCATCCGGGAGGGGAAGGTCCGCGTGCTGCAGATCGAGCCCTACCTGAGCTCTGTGGACCGTGCCCTGGAGAAGGTCCCGGAAGTGGTGGACAAGGTGTCCTCCCTGTTTTCCAAAGGCAGCGAAAAGGAGGACGCGCCCCTGCCTGGGGAGCCTGCGGAGAAAGCCTCCGAGTCCCTGTAAACGCATAGCCAGACGCCCGCCCGCATACCTGTTTGCGAGGCGGGTGATTTGTGTTGTGTAATCACGTTTTAAAGGGCGGGGCGCTTTTCTGCCTCGCCATCCTGTCCCTGTGGCTATTCCCCGTAGGCCGGGCAAAGGCGCTGGAAATCTCTGCGGAGAGCGCCGCGGTGCTTTTGGCGGGCACCGGGGCCTCCCTCTATGAAAAGGACGCCCACACCCCCCGGCCCATGGCCAGCACCACCAAGATCATGACGGCCCTTTTGACCCTGGAGGCCGCGGAAGACCTGGGAAACCCCCTGGTGGAGATCACCCCGGAGATGGCGGCGGTGGAGGGTTCCTCCATGGGGCTGGAGGCCGGGGACCTGGTTTCCCTCCAGGGTTTGGCCCAGGGAATGCTGCTGGCCTCCGGCAACGATGCCGCCAATGCAGCGGCCCTGTACCTGGACGGCTCCCTGGAGGGGTTTGCCCGTCGGATGAACCGGCGGGCCGCCCAAATCGGCATGGAGGACACCTGGTTTGTGACCCCCTCCGGCCTGGATGGCGCCGACGAGGAGGGGAGAGAGCACGTTTCCACAGCCTGGGACATGGGCCTCCTTGCCCGGGAGGCTATAGACCATCCTGGGTTTTTATCCCTCTGCTCCCAAAAGGAGGCCATTGTCCCGGTGGAGGGCTCTGGGCGGCAGCTCGTCCTTCATAACCACAACCGGCTGCTGGGGGAATATGAGGGCTGCGTGGGGGTGAAGACCGGCTTTACCAAAAAGGCGGGGCGCTGCCTGGTGTCCGCCGCCCAGAGGGGCACGGCCCTGGTGATCGCCGTGACCCTCCAAGCCCCCGACGACTGGAGCGACCATGCCCAGCTGCTGGATTACGGCTTCTCCCAAGTGCGTGCCGTTGCCCTGGAGGGCGGGCAAATCCAGGTGGAGCTACCCGTAGTGGGGTCTGCGGTGGAGCGGATCGCGGCCCAGGGCGGCGAGGGAGGGGACCTCTCCCTGGGGCCCCAGGACGTCCTGGAGACCAGGGTTTTTGCCCCGCGGTTTTTGTACGCCCCCCTGCGCCCCGGAGACAAGGTGGGGGAGGTCCGCTGGTACTGCCGGGACAAGTGCGTGGCCCGGGCGGATCTAAAGGCCTTGGGAGAGGCCCCTGCGGAATAGGAAAGATACCATGGATTTTTGAGAAAGGCGTGGAATGCTGTGGCGGAAAAGAGCAGGATACAGAAAATACTGGCTGCAAGCGGCGTGGCCTCCCGCAGGAAGGCGGAAGAGCTTTTGGCTGCCGGGCGGGTGACGGTAAACGGGCGCGTGGCCCATCTGGGGGACAGCGCAGTGCCCGGGAAGGACAGGCTGGCGGTGGACGGGCAGCCTGTGGCCGCCGGGGGGAAGAAGATCTACCTGGCCCTACACAAGCCCCGGGGCTTTGTCACCACTCTTCACGACGAGCGGGGCCGCCGCTGCGTGGCCCAGCTGGTGGAGGACGTGGGGGAGCGGGTCTATCCTGTGGGCCGCCTGGACAAGGACTCCGAGGGGCTGCTGCTGCTTACCAACGATGGGGAATTCGCCAACCGGGTTTCCCACCCCAAACGGCATGTGGCGAAAACCTACCGGGTTACGGTGCGCCCAGCCGTCACCGAGGACCAGCTCAACCAGCTGGCCACCGGCATCCTCATCGAGGGCCGCCGCACCGCCCCTGCCAAAGTGCGGGTGCTCCAGCAGGAGCTGGGCCGGGTGGTGCTGGAGATCGTTCTGTACGAGGGGCGCAACCGGGAGATCCGGAAGATGTGCCAGGCCCTCGGGCTGGAGGTCGCCCGCCTCAAGCGGGTGGCGGTGGGGCCGGTCCGCCTGGGGATGCTCCCCCAGGGGAAATACAGGGAATTGACAAAAGAGGAACTGCGGGCCCTGTCCGCGGAGATCAACAAGGGGGAAACTGTCCATGATCCAAGTAAAGCCAATGGAAAACCGGGAAGAGGAGAAAAAGCTCCTGGAAGAGGCCGGCGCGGCCGCTGAGGGCAGCCGGGTGCTGCTGATGGAGGACCGGGGGGACCCGGTGGGGCATGTGGTGGCCTACCTGGAGGGGGAAACCCTCCACATTCAAAGCCTTCATGCCCAGGGCTATGACTTTTCCCGCAGGCCCCAGGGGGAGGAGGCCTTTATCCTGGACACCCTCATGCGCTCCGCCGCCTCTTATGGGGAGAACAACGGGGCCCAGGCCATCGCCACGGACTTTCCGGACTTCTTCGGCTTTTTCAAAGCCCGGGGGTTTGAGACGGACGAGTCTCACGCCTTCACCCCCATGAGCACCATCGTGCGCTACGAGTGACGTCCCCAAACCACGCTGGAGGGGATTCTTAAGAATCTTTGAAATCGGCCGAAACCGGTTGCATTGTGTCCGGGGGAATGGTAAAATATTGGGATAGTAAAGCTGAGCCGTTTTGGGGCTTTAGAGAACGGAGGGATACCCTATGCTCCGCAGTATGACGGGCTATGGCCGGGGGGAAATGACCATCGGCGGCCGCCATATCGTTTTTGAGATAAAGTCAGTAAACCATAAATTTTTTGAGTGCAGCACCCGGGTCACCCGCGGCTACCTGTTTTTAGAGGACAAGCTGAAGTCCTATGTGCAGGGGAAGATCTCCCGGGGCAAGGTGGATGTGTTCCTGCAGATCGAGACCCTGGAGGAGACCGACGTGCAGGTGCTGGTCAACCACTCTCTGGCGGGCGCTTACGTAAAGGCCTTCCAGGAGCTCAAAGACCGTTACGGCCTGGAGGAGCAGGTCTCTTTGAGCCTTCTCTCCAAATACGGGGACATCTTCTCCGTACACAAGGCCCCCGAAGACGAGGAATCCCTGTGGGACGCCGTGCGCCAGGTGGCCGACCAGGCTATCGACTCCTTCCTGAAGATGCGGGAAGCTGAGGGCGCCCGGTTAAAGGAGGACATCCTCCAAAAAGCCCAGGAGATCCTCGCCCTGGTGGACCAGGTGGAGGAGACCACCCCGGAGACGGTGGCGGCCTATCAGGAGCGGCTTCACAGCAAGATCCTGGAACTGCTCTCGGAGAACCGGCTGGACGAGCAGCGCGTCTTGACAGAGGTGGCCATCTTCGCGGACAAGGTGGCTGTGGACGAGGAGACCGTGCGGCTGCGCAGCCATTTTCAGCAGCTGCGCCAGCTTTTGGACTCCGAAGGCCCCGTGGGCAGGAAGATCGACTTTTTGGTGCAGGAGATGAACCGGGAGGCCAACACCATCGGCTCCAAGTCTGTCAACGCGAAAATTGCCTATCTGGTAGTGGACATCAAAGCCCTGATCGAAAAGATCCGGGAGCAGGTCCAGAATGTGGAATAGGGGGCTTTCTGTGAAACTGGTCAATATCGGCTTTGGAAACCTGGTCTCTGCGGACAAGGTGGTGGCGGTGGTCAGCCCGGAGTCGGCCCCTGTCAAACGCATGGTCCAAGAGGCCAAGGAGAGAGGCGTGCTCATCGACGCCACCTTTGGCCGCCGCACCAAAGCGGTGCTCATTATGGACAGCGACAATGTAGTGCTCTCCGCCATCTCTCCAGAGACGGTGGCAGGGCGCTTTAACGGCAGGGAAGACCCCGCCGTGGAAGGAGAGGATCGCCATGAGTAAAGGACTGCTGCTTGTGATCTCCGCCCCGTCGGGAGGCGGCAAGGGGACCATCCTAAAGGAACTGTTCGCCCAGGACCCCAACCTGCGCCTTTCCGTTTCCGCCACCACCCGCTCCCCCCGCCCGGGAGAGGAAAACGGCAAGCACTACTACTTTCTCTCCAAAGAGGAGTTTGAGGGCTTGATACGGGAGGGGAAAATGCTGGAGCACGCCTCCTACGTGGGAAACTACTACGGCACCCCCCGGGAGCCCGTGGAGCGCTGGATGGAACAGGGCAACGACGTGGTCTTGGAGATCGAGGTAAAGGGAGGGGCCCAGGTGAAAAAGCTCATGCCCGAATGCGTCTCTGTCTTCATCCTGCCCCCCTCTATGAAGGTGCTGGAAAAGCGCCTGCGGGGCCGGGGCACCGAGGAGGAGGCCACCATCCGGCAGAGGCTTGCCAAGGCCCGGGAGGAGATCCCCTGCGCCAGGGATTACGACTATATCGTCTACAACGACAGGCTTGAGGACGCCGTAAGCGACCTGCAGGCCATTATCCGAGGGGAGAAGCTCCGCTTCTCCCGCAATACTGATTCCATTGAAAGGGTGCTGGAAGATGCTGAAACCGTCTGAAAACATTATCACTGTCCCTCACAAGAGCTACTACTCCCTGGTGATCGCCGTTGCCAAGCGCGCCCGGCAGATCGCCGAAAAGGCGGAGAACGAAGGGATCATCCTCATGGACAAGCCTGTGGACATGGCCGTGCAAGATTTTGTGCAGGGCAAGTACAGGATCCTGGAGCCGGACATGGACCTGGAGGAGCACTCCGCCGAAGAGAATGAGTGAGACGCTTTTTGCCCATGTCGCCGTGGAGAACACGGTGTACCATTTTGACAGGCTCTTTACCTACCGTGTCCCGGGGGAGCTTGTAGGGAGGGTTCAGCCCGGCATGCGGGTCAGCGTACCCTTCGGCTCGGGGAACCGGCTGCGGGTGGGCATGGTGTTTTCCCTCTCGGAAGAGGGGGAGGGAAAGATAAAGGACCTGCAGGGACTTTTGGACCGGGAACCGGCCCTTTCCCCCTCTATGCTGGAGCTGGCAGAGTGGATGGGCAAGCGCTATTACTGCACTCTTTTTGAGACCGTGAAGCTGATGATCCCCACGGGCCATCAGCTTCGGCTGCAAAAGCATTTGGTTTTAAACCCGGACTTCAAGGATTTTGACCGGGAGGGGTACACCGATGCCCAGTGGCGGGTGATCCTCCTACTCCGGGGCGCAAAACGCCCCCCTTCTGTGGAAAAGGTTGCGGAGGAGACCGGGGTGGCGGAAGGCTCCCCGGAGCTTGCCGCCCTGCTGGAGCGGGACATTGTGCGCAAGGTCAGCGCGGCGTCCAACCGGGTGGGGGACGCCACCTCCAAAATGCTCCGGCCGGTGCCGGGATTCGACGGGAAGCTGACGCCCCGCCAGCGGGATGTGTACCAAACCCTTTTGGACGCGGGCGAAGCCTCGGAAAAGGAGCTTTGTTACTTTACGGGGGCCTCCGCCGGCGTGGTGCGGGCCCTGTTGGATAAAGGGGCGGCGGAGGCCTTTGAATACGAGGTTTACCGCCGCCCGGCCTTTTTCCGGGAGGACGTCCCCGCCGCCGGGAACCTGGTGCTCTCAGGGGAACAGCAGCGGGTGCTGGGAAGCCTCCGGAAGGAGTACGGCGCCCCCAAAGGCCCCCGCTGCGCCCTCCTTTACGGCGTCACCGGCAGCGGGAAGACCTCTGTTTTTCTCAAACTGGCGGAGGCCGTCCGGGACCAGGGCAAGGGGGTCATCGTCATGGTGCCGGAGATCTCTCTGACTGCCCAGGCCATCCGCCAGTTCCGGGGATGGTTCGGGGACTCCATCGCCGTGTTCCACAGCGGCCTCTCCCTGGGAGAGCGTTTGGACGAGTGGAAACGGGTAAAGCGGGGAGAGGCCCAGATTGTGGTGGGCACCCGGTCCGCCGTGTTTGCCCCGGTGGCCCGGCTGGGGCTCGTTGTCATCGACGAGGAGCAGGAGCACACCTACAAATCGGAGTCCAGCCCCCGGTACGACGCCAGGGAGGTGGCCCGGTTCCGCTGCCAGCGGGAGAGGGCCTTTTGCCTGTTCTCCTCCGCCACCCCCTCCTTGGAGTACTTCCGCATGGCTCAGGAGGGGAAGATCGGTTTCCACCGGCTGGAGGCCCGCTTTGGCGGGGCGCGGCTCCCCCAGGTGGAGCTGGTGGACATGAACGAAGACGCGCCCCTGGAAGGGGCAGCCTTCGGGTCTACTCTGGCCCGGGCCCTTCAGGACAACTTCCAGGCGGGCAGGCAGTCCATCCTCCTCCTAAACCGGCGGGGCTACCACACCTTTGCTTCCTGCCAGACCTGCCACGAGGTGGTCTCCTGTCCCCACTGCAGCATTTCCCTCACTTACCACAGCGCCAACGGGCGGCTGTTGTGTCACTACTGCGGCTACTCCGTACCCTACAGCCGGCGGTGCCCCTCCTGTGGGAACGACACCGTGGCCTTTCGGGGCACTGGAACCCAAAAGGCGGAGGAGGAACTGCGCCGGCTGCTGCCCCAGGCCCGGGTGCTGCGCCTGGACACCGACTCTGTGGCGGCAAAATTCTCCCTGGAGAAGAAACTGGACCAGTTTGCCCAGGGGGAATTTGACGTGATGGTGGGGACCCAGATGGTGGCCAAGGGCTTAAATTTTGAAAATGTCACGCTGGTGGGCGTCCTCTCCGCGGACCAGGCCCTCTACAGCGACGATTTCCGCAGCAACGAGCGGACCTTCGACCTGCTCACCCAGGTGGTGGGCCGGGCAGGAAGGGGAAAGTACCCCGGCCGGGCCATCGTCCAGACCTATGCGCCAGAGAACCCAGTGCTGCACCTGGCGGCCCGGCAGGACTATGACTCCTTTTACCGGCAGGAGATCCTCTTCCGGCAAGCCATGCTCTACCCGCCCTTTGTGGACATCCTGGTCATCGGGTTTGTGGGGGAGCGGGAGGCCCTGGTGCGGGAGGGGGCCGAGGCCTTCCTGCGCAGCCTGAGCGAACTGGCCAGGACCCAGTACGGGAGGCTTCCCCTGCGGGTGCTGCGGCCCTCCCCGGCAGCGGTGGCCAAGGTGAGCAACAAGTACCGGTATAAACTGCTGATCAAGTGCAGGAATTCCCCCAAGCTGCGGGAGATGGTCTCCCAGCTGCTGAAAAGCTTCTCAGGGCAGCGGCGGTTCCAGGCTGTGACCGCCTACGCCGACCCCAACCCCTATCGGATTTTGTAGTGAAAGG
>CALWIE010000189.1 GCA_944380625.1 uncultured Clostridia bacterium | reverse complement strand
CATGAGCCCGCCAAGGCCATAGGCGCCGGAGAGGTAGGAGAGCCCCGCCGTGGAGAGGCCCTGGACCACCCCGGCCGCCACCCCTGCCACGGCCCCGCCCCCAATGCCGCCCATCCGGGCGCAGGTGAGCACCATCAGCACCATGAGCATCCGTCCCAGGGAGGCGCCCCCGAAGGTGACGCCGGAAAAGGAGAGGACCAAAATCCCCGCGGAGACAGTCAGGGCCGCCACATCCCCGCTGTCAAAAGCGCCGGGGGAACGGGTCTTCCCGTCGCCGGAGAGGCCCTGGAGAAGGTTTGCCCCCCGCCGGAGGAAATAGGCGCAGCCGGCTCCCAAAAAGGATTCCGCCACGTAGAGGGCCGCCGTGTAGGACAAAGACCCCTTCACCAGCACCAGGGCCACCCCGGTGAGCAGCAGGGGCAAAAAAGTCGCCGCCGGGGCAAAGAGGGGATGGCTGTTCACTCCGCGAAGTTCCGAGAGGGACCAGCGGATGGCCGCCACCGCCAGCAGGGCCCCCATGTACCGGATGGGGATGTAGGCCGCCGAGGGCAGCAGGTAGCCCAGGCTGGCCCCCAGCACCGCCGCCCACATGCCCTCCCGGGGCACGCTGGCGGCAAAGGCCACCCCAAAGGGGGAAAATTTTCCAAACACCAGGCCCCGGGAGCAGAGCATCCCCCCGAAAAAGCTGACGACCTGCGCCAGGACCTTGCGAGCGTAGGGGGAGGAAAGGGCCTCCTCCACCTGGGAACGAATTTGCCGGACTCTTGTCTCTTCCACCGATCACACCGCCTCAGCCTAAAAATTATGGAAACCGCTCTATGCGGCTTGTGACTGGATTATACCTTCCCCAGGGAAAATATCCTGTCACTTCCCGGCAGGGCGTTCCTGTCGTTTTCCCCATGGAAAGGGACGGTTGCGGCCCTTTGGAAGGAAAACCCGCAGGGCGGTGGCGAAGGGGCCCGGAAAAAAGTTATGGCAACAAGAGGGGACTCTGCCGCGGCGGGCATTTCCGTTTGACATTTTCCCCGACCGGGAGTATAATAACGGAAAATAAAAGGGAAACCTGTGACCGGGAAAGAGGGCGCGGGGCTCCCCCTTTTTCCAGAGAGCCGCCGGGGCTGGGAAGGCGGCAGGGGGGCGCGCCTATGGAACCTGGGAGGGCGGGCAGGAAATGGCCCGACGTATTTCCGCGTTAAGGAGCGAAAAGCGGGCAAAAGCGCAGCTTTTGCCAAAAGTGGGTGGCACCGCAGGCTGGCCCTGTCCCCGGTCCTTGGAAACAAGGGGGACGGGGCTTTTTTTATTTGCCAGAGGGCGGGGCCCACAAAACATCTTACAGAAAGCGAGTGCAGACCATGGACTATCAATTCTCTGAGCGCGTCAAAAGCCTGAAGCCCTCGGCCATCCGGGAGATCCTCAAAAACTCCTCCGACCCCCGGGTGATCCCCCTGTCCGCAGGCAACCCCGCCCCGGACGCCTTCCCCTACGACGCGGTGAAAAAGATCAGCGCGGACCTGCTGCAAAACACCCCCAGCGACGCCTGGCAGTACGGCGTCACCGAAGGGTATGCCCCCCTGCGGGAGCATCTGCTCTCCTACATGAGGGAGAAGCACCATGTGGGCGGCGAAGGGGACGACATCCTCATCACCAGCGGCGCCCAGCAGGTGATGGACCTTTTGACCAAGACCCTTTTAAACGAGGGGGACACCGTCCTGTGCGAGGCCCCCAGCTTTATCGGGTCTCTGAACACCTTCCGCTCCTACCGGGCCAAGCTGGTGGGCATCCCCATGGAGGAGGACGGCATCGACACCGGGAAGCTGGAAGAGGCTTTACACCGTGAAAAGAACGTGAAGTACCTCTACACCATCCCCAACTTCCAGAACCCCTCGGGCATCACCATGAGCCTGGAGAAGCGCAAAAAAGTCTACGAGCTGTGCCGGGACCACAACGTGATTGTCCTGGAGGACAACCCCTATGGGGATTTGCGCTTTGCCGGGGAGGACGTGCCCTCCATCAAGTCCCTGGACACCGAAGGGGTGGTGGTTTACGCCGGCTCCTTCTCCAAGGTGATCTCCCCCGGGATGCGGGTGGGCTACGCCATCGCCCCCAAGGCGGTGCTCCAAAAGATGGTGGTCTGCAAGCAGGGGGAGGACGTCCACTCCAACATGTGGGCCCAGATCGTCTGCCACCGGATTATGACCGAGACCGACTACGAGGCCCATTTGGAGCGGCTGCGCCAGATCTACCGCCGGAAGAGCTCTCTGCTCCTCTCCGCCATGGAGAAGTACTTTAAGCCCCTGGGCATCACCTGGAGCAGGTTCGAGGGGGGGCTGTTCGCCTGGTGCTCCCTCCCCGAGGGCGTGGACATGCTGGAGTTTGTAAAGCGGGGCATGGAGAAAAAGGTCTGCGTGGTGCCGGGCACGGCGTTTCTCACCGACGAGTCGGAGCCCTGCCAGGCCTTCCGCGTCAACTTCTCCACCCCCACCGACGAGCAGCTGACAGAGGGCATCCGGCTTTTGGCCGAGACCCTGGAAGAAATGAAGAGATAAGGAGATTGTAACCCCTATGGAAACACAACAGAAAAAACGGGTGTTGAGCCTGATCCAGCCCACCGGCACCTTCACCCTGGGCAACTACCTGGGCGCCCTGAAAAACTTTGTGGGCCTGCAGGACGAGTACGAGTGCGTCTACGGCCTGGCGGACCTGCACGCCATCACCGTGCGGCAGGAGCCTGCCGCCCTGCGGAAAAACGTGCTGGACGGCTACGCCATGCTGCTGGCCATGGGCATCGACCTGGAGAAGAGCGTCTTCTTCATCCAGAGCCAGGTGCCGGAGCACTCCCAGCTGGCCTGGATTTTAAATTGCTACACCCAGTTTGGGGAGCTCTCCCGGATGACCCAGTTCAAGGACAAGTCCGCAAAACACGCGGACAACATCAACGCCGGGCTGTTCACCTACCCCTGCCTGATGGCCGCGGACATCCTGCTGTACCAGGCGGACTACGTCCCCGTAGGCGCCGACCAGAAGCAGCACCTGGAGCTGACCAGGAACATCGCCGAACGTTTTAACGGCCTGTACAGCCCCACCTTTGTGGTGCCCGAGCCCATCATCCCCAAGCACGGGGCCAGGATCATGTCCCTGCAGGACCCCACCAGGAAGATGAGCAAGTCCGACGAGAAC
>CALWIE010000188.1 GCA_944380625.1 uncultured Clostridia bacterium | reverse complement strand
ATCCAGTCGCTGGGGGTGTAGGAGGTGGTAATCAGCAGGATGGACTCGCCCCCGCCTGGGGCCTGGGTGGTGCTGGGGGTAAACAGGGTCATGGGGGACAGGAGGAAGGGGGTCTCCAAATGTACGGTGAGCAGGCCGTCCTCCACGGAAACCCCTTGGAGAATTTCCTCCGCCTGGGGGACAATCCGGTAGGTGTTGGCGAAAAACGCCAGCCCCATTGTGACCACCAGGGTGGCCGCCACGGCCAAGGCCGCAATTTTCACCCATTTTTTCCGAAGCCCCCGCCGGACCTGCTTGAACCCCTCCAAAATCTTTGCCTCTCTCTTGGGGGAGGGGATGGCAGCGGCCAGGGTAGAGGCCTCCTGCAGCTTGTGATACTCCTCCAGGCAGTCCGGGCAGGTTTGCAGGTGCTCCTCCACCAGGGCGTTGGTCTCTGGGGAGGCGACGTTGTCGTGGTACAGGGGCAGCAGGTCTTGAATCACTTTGCAGGAAATGTTCATTCCAATGCCTCCTTTATCTTCATTCTGGCCCGGTGATAGGTGACCCGGGCCCAGCTCTCGGTTTTTTCAAACAGCCCGGCGATTTGCGCGAAGCTCAGCTCCCCAAAGGTCCGCAGCCAGAACACCTCCCGGTAGGGGTCGGGGAGATGGTGGAGGGCCTGGTGGATGCGCAGGGCCTCGTCCTTGTCCCCCAGGCGCTCCTCCAAATCGGCGGGGGCGGGCCAGTCCCCCTCCAGGGGGGCCGAGCGCTTTTGCTTTTTGAGAAGGGAGAAGGCGGTGTTCTTGGCAATCTGGCACAGCCACACGCTGAGCTTGCACTCCCCGTGGAAGGAGCCGATGGCTTTTAAGGCCTTGAAAAAGGACTCTTGGGTCACTTCCTCCGCCAGGTGGGGGTCCCGGGTCAGCCGCAAGCAATAGCCGTAGACCGTGTCGAAATATTCCGTGTAAATGCGCTCGAAATCGTCCATCTCCTCACCCCTTCCCGACAGTAAGACGCCCCAGCCCGTGTTTTGTTACAGGGATCCCCTTAAGCATACCCCACAATTTCCCTTTTGAAAAGAGCGGGTTTTTGTTGCCAACCGGGGAAGAACCAGGTATACTGTCCTTACAAGGAGGTGCTGGTATGACATTTTTCCTGTATTCCCTGGTGGCGCTGCCCCTGTGGTGCGCCCAGTTCGCCCTGTACTTTTTCCTGCGCCGCTCCCGGCAGATGGAGGAGAGCCTGATAGCCAAGTGCGCCGGCAGCTTTCTGGCGGTGGGCAGTGCCGGGCTGGCCCTGGCCCTCCAGGGGGATAATCCCCTGGCCCGGGCGGTGTTCTGGTTCTTTGTGCTGTGTACCCTGGCCGACGCCCTGCTGGAGCTGGCCTTCGTCCCCGGGATGCTGGTGTTCGGCGCGGGCCACGTGTGCTTGATCCTCTGGCTGTGGGGGCTTGTCACCCCCTCCTGGTGGAGCCTGGCCCTGTGGGCGGGGGTGTACATCCTCACCGCCCTGCTCTTCCGCCGGGAGCTGCCCGCCCTGGGGGGGATGACGGCGCCGTTTCTCGTCTATCCCGCCCTGCTGGGAGGGAGCCTGGCCCTGGGCCTGCCCCTGGTGTTCCTCTTGGGGTGGAAGTGGTGGCCCGTGGCCCTGGGGACCCTTTTGTTTTACATTTCGGATATGATGGTGGCGAAAAACCAGCTCTCCCGCTGGGACGACCGGTGGGAAAAGCCCATCATGGCCCTGTACTGGGCGGCGCTGTACCTGATCAGCGCGGGGGTGTGGATGGCCTGAGCCCGGCCCCGCCCCAAAGGAAAAGGCCTCCCGTGTGGGAGGCCTTTTCCGTTTCGGGGAAATATTTCAGAGAAGAACTTGTAATCAGTGGGGGAACACCAGGCGCACCGCTGTGCCCTCGCCCTCGGTGGACTGAAGGCTCACCTTGGCGTTGTGGAAGGCCGCCCCATGCTTGACGATGGACAGCCCCAGGCCCGTGCCGCCGATCTCCTTGGAGTGGCTCTTGTCCACCCGGTAGAACCGCTCGAACACCCGGTCCACGTCGGCCTTGGGAATGCCGATGCCCGTGTCGATGACCCGCAGGACGGTGCCGGCGGGCTCCTGGGAAACGGTGAGGGTCACCCGGCCGTTTTTCCGGTTGTACTTCACCGCGTTGTCGCAGAGGTTGTAGACCATCTCGTCCACAATGCTCTTGACCCCGTTGATGGGGGCCCGGTCCCCGATGACGGTGATCACCACGCCGTTCTTTTTGGCGGCGGGCTTTAGGCGGGCGGCCACGTCCCGGCAGAGGGCGGACAGGTCAAAATCCTCCCGCTCCAGCTGGACGTCCGCCTCGTCCAGGCGGGAGAGGTTCAAAATATCGTCCACCAGAGAGATCAGCCGCTGGGACTCCACGTAGATGTTCCCGGCGAACCGGGGAATGTCCTCGGGCTTTACAATGCCGTTTTGGATGATCTCCGCAAACCCGGAGATGGAGGTCAGGGGGGTCTTTAACTCGTGGGAGACGTTGGCGGTGAATTCCCGGCGGAGGTTTTCCCGCTCCTCCTGCTCGGTGATGTCCAAGATCACCACCACGGCGCCCTCCACTTCCCCCTCCCGCCAGACGGGGTTGGCCATCACCTGGCAGCAGCGGCCGTTCTGCCGCAGCAGCTGCTCCCCCCGGGAGCCGGAGAGGGCGGTGTCCACGGCGCTGCGGAAGCCGGCGCTGCGGTTGAGGGCCAGGGCGCTGGCGTGGCTTTCCGCCGGGGCGGCTTCCGCCCCCAGCAGCCGCAGGGCGCTGGTGTTGTAGGAGAGGATGTCCGTGTTCCGATCCAGCACCAAAAAGCCCTCGCTCATGTTTTCCGTAATGGAGGTGAACTCCTCCTGCTTTTCCCTGAGGGAGCGGATTTGTTCCTCAATCACCTGGCCCTGCCGGGCGATCCGGTTCAGCAGGGGGGAGAGCTCGTCATAGGCGGCGTTGTCGGCAGGGTGATCCAGGTCCAGGGCGTTGATGGGGGCCACGATCTTCCGGGTGAGAAACCGGGAGAAGATCACCGTGACCAAGGCGGCCGCCAGGGCCACCCCCACCATCCAGGGCAGCACCGAGACCAGGGCCGCGAAGACGGACTCCGTTTGGGCCGCCACCCGGAGCACCTGGCCGTTTTGCAGCTTCACCGCGTAGTAGAAGGTCTGCTCCGAAAGGGTACCGGACACCCGGGAGGCCTCCCCGGCGCCGCCGGTGAGGGCCTCTCGGACCTCCTCCCGGTCCCCGTGGTTTTCCATGGAGGCGGCCTCGGCCTGGTTGTCGTAGAGGACCGTGCCGTCCGTGTCCACCAGGGTGATGCGGTTGGGGGTGCCTGCCACCTTTTCCAGGTAGCCTGTCCCGGAGAGCTCCACCGCGCTGCGGACAAACTGGGTCTCCTCCCGCACTTCTTCCTTCATGCGTTTGTCAAAGCTGGCGTAGTAAACCAAGGCGGTCAGCAGGGAGGAGAGCACCACCGCCACCAGCGTAAGCAGGCACATGCTTTTGAATATTTTTTTCTGCAAAGGTGGTCAATTCCTTTCTCCAATGGGGGATGGAAGGCGCTCAGCCCCGGCGGTCGATCTTGTAGCCCACGCCCCGCACCGTCTCGATCAGGGAGCCGCACTCCCCCAGCTTTTGGCGCAGGGTGCGCACGTGGACGTCCACGGTGCGGGTCTCCCCGTCGAAGTCGTAGCCCCAAATGCGCGCCAGGATCTTGTCCCGGGTCAGGACCATGCCGTCGTTTTCCAGCAGGAAACACAAGAGCTCAAATTCCTTCAGGGTGAGGGAGACCTCCTTGCCGTCCACCTTCACCAGGTGGCGGGAAGGGGAGACGTAGAGCTTCCCCAAAATGTACTCCCGGCCGTCCCCCTCCTGGGCTCCCGCCCGGCGCAAAAGGGCTTTCACCCGGGCCATGAGCTCCATCATCCCAAAGGGCTTGGGGACATAGTCGTCGGCGCCGCTGTCCAAGCCCAGCACCTTGTCGTACTCGCTGTCCTTGGCGGTGAGCATCATCACCGGCAGCTTTTTGGTGGCCGGGTTTGCCCGCAGCTTCTTTAAGATCTGCAAGCCGTCCTCTTCGGGCAGCATAATGTCCAGGAGCACAAGGCTGGGGACCTCTTTTTCCATGGCCTCCCAAAACTCCCCGGGCCTGGAGAAGCCCGCGGCCTCGAAGCCGGTGGAGTTCATGGTGTAGACCACCAGCTCCCGGATGCTGTTGTCGTCTTCCAAGAAATAGATCATAGCGTTCCCCGGCCCCTGCCGGGGCCGGACCGTCCTTTCTAAAAGAGGTAATTCAGGGGTTCTCCTTGGTGCCGGTCAGGGAGTACTGCACCCACTCGGCCACGTTCACCGCGTGGTCGCCGATGCGCTCGAAGTACTTGGCCACCATCAAAAGGTCGATGCAGAACTCCCCGCTGTCCTGGTTTTCCCCAATGAGCTGGATGAGCTCCGCCTTCACCCGGTTGAAGAGCCGGTCCACCACGTTGTCCTGTTCCATCACCTGGTGGGCCAGGGGCAGGTCCTGGCGGACAAAGGAGTCAATGGCGTCGGTGACCATCTGAATGGTGGCCTCGGCCATGTCCCGGATGTGTACCTTGCCCAGGGAGAAGTCCCGCCCCTGCAAATAGGGCAGCAGCTCCGCAATGTCGGAGGTCTGGTCGCCGATGCGCTCCAAGTCGGTAATCATCTTCAGGGCGGAGGAGATCTGCCGCAGGTCCCCGGCCACAGGCTGCTGCTGCAAAAGCAGGCGCATGCACAGGTTTTCGATCTCCCGCTCCTTCTGGTCGATTTCCAGCTCTATGGGCTTTACCTTTTTGGCAAGCTCCATGTCGTTTTCCAAAAGGGCCTTGGCCGCGGTGGAGATGGCGTCCTCGCACAGGGCCCCGGTCTTGATCAGGGCCACGTTGAGCTGTTCCAGCTGCTCGTCGAATTTGTTTCTCATGGTTTTCCCCTCCCAATCAGCCGAAGCGGCCGGTGATGTAATCTTCCGTGCGCTTGTCCTGGGGCATGGAGAACACCTGCTCAGTGGGGCCGAACTCCACCAGCTCCCCTAAGAGGAAGAAGGCCGTCTTGTCGGAGATGCGGGCCGCCTGCTGCATGTTGTGGGTCACGATAACGATAGTATAGTCGTTTTTCAGCTCCATGGCAAGGTCTTCGATCTTGGAGGTGGAGATGGGATCCAAAGCGGAGGTGGGCTCGTCCATCAGCAGCACTTCCGGCTCCACCGCCAGGGCCCGGGCAATGCACAGCCGCTGCTGCTGGCCGCCGGAGAGGCCCAAAGCGCTCTTTTTCAGCCGGTCCTTCAGCTCGTCCCAGATGGCGGCGCCCCGCAGGGATTTCTCCACGATCTCGTCCAGCTTTACCTTGGAGCGGATGCCGTGGGTGCGGGGGCCGTAGGCGATGTTGTCGTACACGCTCATGGGAAAGGGGTTGGGCTTTTGGAACACCATGCCCACCCGCTTTCTCAGCTGGTTTACGTCGATGTTCCCGTAGATGTCCTCCCCGTCTAAGAGGATCTCCCCGGTGATCTTGCAGCCCTCCACCAGGTCGTTCATCCGGTTTAAGGACTTGAGCAAGGTGGATTTGCCGCAGCCGGAGGGGCCGATGAAGGCGGTCACCTCGTTGGGGGCGATACGCATGTTCACGGTCTTCAGGGCCTTGAAGTCCCCGTAGTACAGGTCCAGGTCTTTTACTGCTATTTTATCCATAAAATGAAACCATCCATTCCTTTTTCAGTTGCGAGGGCGCAGCCCGCCCGAGTTTTAAGCCTTGGTGAACTTCTTTGCCACGAAGGAGGAAAGGGCGTTGATGCCGATGACCAGCACCAAGAGCACCACCGCCGTGGCGTAGGCGGCCTCCCGGGCCAGGCCCTCGTTTAAGAGGTTGTACATGTGTACCGCCAGGGTCCGGCCGGAGGCCATGGGGTTTAAGGCCACCTTGGCCACAGAGCCGGAGGTGAACATCAAAGCCGCCGTCTCGCCCACAATGCGCCCAATGCCCAGGATGATGCCGGAGAGGATGCCGGGCATGGCGGAGGGCAGGATAATGCGGAACACCGTGCGCAGTTTGCCGGCGCCCAGGCCGAAACTGCCCTCCCGGAAGGAGTCTGGCACGCCCATGAGGGCCTCTTCGGTGGTGCGCATAATCAGGGGCAGGATCATAATGGCCATGGTCAGCGCCCCGCCCAGCATGGAGTAGCTCCAGCCAAAGCTGACGCCGAAGAACAAAAAGCCGAACAGGCCGTACACAATGGAGGGGATGCCCGAAAGGGTCTCGGCGGTGATGCGCACCACCCCCACCAGCTTGTTCCCCCGGCGGGCGTACTCCACCAGGTAGATGGCGGAGAAGATCCCCACAGGCACCGCCACGACAAGGGACATCAAGGTCATGAGGACCGTGTT
This sequence comes from uncultured Clostridia bacterium, assembly GCA_944380625.1. Next base: position 241 of record CALWIE010000188.1, on the reverse strand, counting down.
GATCAGGGCGGGCAGCAGGAAGGCAAACTCGCTGGTGAACTCCAGCTCAAACAAGGAGGGCTTCAAGTTGGGCACGCCCATCACCACGATGTAGGCCACCAAAAACAGCAGCACTGCCACGGTGATGAGGGCCGCCAGGGTGACCACCACCCGCAAAAACAGGGAGAAGGGGGATTTTTTGTATTGCAGCATGGCCTGCTGCAGGGTGGGCTTGTTCACAGCCTCTATTTTTTCCGTTGTT
>CALWIE010000187.1 GCA_944380625.1 uncultured Clostridia bacterium | reverse complement strand
GGAGATCAAGCGGATCGAGATCGCCACGGTCCTGGCCCGCCACACCAAGCTCTCCCTGTTCGACGAGCCCGAGGCGGGCATCGACCTGTGGAGCTTCACCAACCTGATCGACGTGTTCCAGAGCCTGCGGGGCAAGCTCCAGGGGACGCTCATCATCATCTCCCACCAGGAGCGCATCCTCCAGATCGCCGACGAGATCGCGGTGATCTCCGGCGGCGTCCTCCGGGAGATGGGCCCCGGGGAGCAGGTGCTGCCCCAGCTGATGGCAGGCAGCGTCCACTGCGACGCCTGCGCCAAGAGGGAGGCGGTGTTCGCGTGAAGAGCGTAACGGAAGAACTCTTAAAACTGGTTTCCGATTGGAAGGGGAACTTCCAGGGGGCCTTCAACATCCGGGAGGACGGGGGCTGCGCCGGCCGCCAGTCCACCGAGCACATAAAGATCGACTCCAAAAAGGACCTGCCGGGCCTGGACATCCACATCCAGCCCGGCGCCAAAGGGGAGACCGTGTCCATCCCCGCCTGCGTCACCCACGGGGACGTGGATGACCTGGTCTACAACGACTTCTACGTGGGGGACTACGCCGAGGTGACCATCGTCGCCGGCTGCGGCGTCCACACCGAGACCGGGGAGCCCGCCCGGCACAACGGCATCCACCGGTTTTTCCTGGGCAAGGGCAGCCGGGTCAAGTACGTGGAAAAGCACGTGGGCACCGGCCGGGGCACGGGCATCAAGTCCATCGACCCGGTGACGGAATGTCACCTGGACGAGGACGCCGTCCTGGAGATGGACACCTCCCAGATCGGCGGCGTGGACCGGACCAACCGGAAGACCCGGGCCACCCTGGCCAAGGGCGCCAAGCTCCTCATCCGGGAGCGGCTGCTCACCGAGGGGGAGCAGCAGGCCTACACGGATTTCGAGGTGGTCATGGACGGGGAGGGGGCCTCTACGGACCTGGTGTCCCGCTCGGTGGCCAGGGACAATTCCTACCAGGCCTACCGCTCCAAAATCATCGGCAACGCCCCCTGCGCCGGCCACTCTGAGTGCGACGCCATCATCGCCGGCAACGGCCGGGTGGACGCCTCCCCGGAGCTTGCCGCCAACCACGGGGACGCCGCCCTCATCCACGAGGCCGCCATCGGCAAGATCGCCGGGGAGCAGATCATGAAGCTGCGCACCCTGGGCCTGACCGAGGAGGAGGCCGAGGAAAAGATCGTAGAGGGCTTCCTCAGCTAGCCCAGTGCCTGGGCACTCAAGTCGCGCCTTGGGGCGGCGGCTAAGGCCGCGCCTGTGCTGACAGCCAGCGCACGTCCGCGCCGTAGGCGAGTAAAAGTTTTTAGTCAAGTTTTTTCAAAAAACTTGCGGGTTGTAGGGCGGAGCCCTACGGTCTTAAGGGGGTTGCAAGGGGGCGCTGGTGCCCGGTGGGCACCGTTCAGCGCTGACCGAGCCGGCAGGCGAGACCAGCCCCTGCCTTCCCATACTCAAAAAAAGGAGGACGGATGTCCCCCTCTGTGGGCAGTACCCTGCCCTTCATTCTGAAAAAGATAAAAGGACATCCAAGCCAAAAGCCTGGGTGTCCTTTTTTGTTGGAAAGATTAGTTGGACAGCTTTTTCTCCAGCAGCCCCCGCACCTCTTCCAGGGACTGGAACTCCGCCGCGCCTTCCCGCTGCCAGAAGTCCCGCAGGAAGTCCGCCCCAAAGTCGTGGAGGCAGCAGCAGTCCAGCAGCCGGGTGGCGAAGGCCTCCCTGTCCTTCCCGGCAAAGAGCTTCCAAAGCCCCCCGTCCCCGGAGAAGAGCTCAAAGGCAAGGGGCCCCAGCTCGTACCAGGCAGGGGCCGGGTGGGCGTCCGCCCAGTCCAGGAGGAGCAGGCTCCCGTCCTCTTGTACCAGTAGGTTTTCCCCGGTCAAATCCCCGTGGGCGAGCACCGGTTCTCCCAGCTCCAGCCCCTCCAGCCGGCGGAGCATCTCCTCCCGCAGGGAGGGGGCAAGCCCTGCAAGCCTTGGGTTGCGGCGGGCCTCCCCCTTTAAATCCCGGCGGGGCAGGGCCGGGGCCGGGCGGTTCAGCTGGGCCAGCAGCTCCTGGAGCCGCTCCACAAAGGCCTCCCGTTCCCTGGGGGAGGCCTCTCTCAGCCAGGGGCCCGCCTCCCACCCCGGGGCAAAGGCTGTGACGATGTAGTAAAAGGCGTACCGGTCCTCCAACACCCCCTGGGCCAGTACCGGGGGCGTGGGCACACCCCGTTCCCAGGCCTGCCGGGAGGCCGCAAGCTCTGTGGAGAAGTCCCCCACCGGATCCATTCCCGCCTCCCGGGGGAAGAAGATCTTTACCACCAGCTCCCCGCAGCGGAACACCCCGTTGGTGCCCGGGGTCAGAGGGGAGAGGGGGGCAAAGGGCAGCCCCTCCCGGCGGCAGATCTCCCGGGCCAAAGGGGTAAAGGTGGGAATGGACCGGTACACCCGGCTCCAGTCCTCCCAGCACCCCACCCGTTGGGAAAACAGCGGGGCGCTCATTTCTCAAAATCCCGGTACAGCAGGCTGGGCTGGATGCCGGTGTTGTTCTGGTATTTGCCGCTCTGGTACAGGTCGTAGTCCCCCTTGATGTCGTGGTAGTAGATCTGGCAGATTTCCACATCGGGGTAGATGCGTATGGGCTGCACGCAGAAGATCTCCAGGGTCCAGTACCCTGAAAAGCCCACGTCCCCAAACCCGGCGGTCACGTGGATGAAAAGCCCCAGCCGCCCTACGGAGGACCTGCCCTCCAGCATGGGCACAAAGCAGTCGGTCTTTGTAAACTCGTTGGTGCGCCCCAAGTAGAGCCGGTTGGGCTCCAGCACCAGCCCCTCCGGGGGGATCAAAAGCTTTTCCACCGGGTTTTGGGTCTTCATGTCCAAGACGGGGCTGGTGTAGGCCAGCAGTTCGTTGTGCAGGGACAGGTTGTAGCTGTTGGGGTTCAGGCGCTTGGGGTCAAAGGGTTCGATGACGATCTCCCTGCCCATGTGCCGGGCGATTTCCCTTCCCGATAAGATCACGGCGGTTCCTCCTCTTCCCGTGTTTTTTTCAGTATACCACGGCACGGCTCACGGGAACAAGCGCTTTCTCTACAATAAAATCACGCTGTACCCTTGCCTTTTTAGGGAAAATCCTGTAAAATGATTGTTGCAAATGAAACTTTACGGAAAGGCGGAGAGCACGTGGGATTGAAAGAAAAAATAATGCCCTACCTGGGGAATAAGCAGTTTTACAAGCGGGTGGCCGCCATCGCCCTGCCCATCTCGGCCCAGAGCCTCATCACCATCGGGGTGAACATGACCGACACCATCATGCTGGGCAAGCTGGGGGAGACGGCCCTCTCCGCCTCGGCCCTGGCAAACCAGTTCATCAGCATTTTCCAGATCTGCTGCATGGGCATCGGCATGGGGGCCTCGGTGCTCACCTCCCGGTTCTGGGGCATGCAGGACAAGCACTCCCTGCGCAAGGCCGTCACCATCATGCTGCGGCTGTGCTTTGTCTTTGGGCTGGCCTTTACTCTGGCCACCATCATCACCCCCGAGGGCCTCATGCGCATCTACACGGCCGACCCCGCCATCATCCAGGCGGGGGCCAGCTACTTCCGCTGGTCCATCCCCTGCTATTGGCTTTTGGGCTTTTCCCTCACCTGCACCATTGTCCTGCGCAGCGTGGGCCAGGTAAAGCTGCCCCTGGTGTGCTCCATCTGCGCCTTTTTCATCAACGTGTTCTTCAACTACCTGTTCATCTTCGGCGCCTGGGGCGCCCCCCGCATGGAGGTGGCCGGCGCCGCCCTGGGCACGGTGATCGCCCGGGTCTTTGAGTTCTGCTTCATCTGCGGCTATTTCCTCTTTGTGGACAAAAAGGTGGTCTACCGCTTAAAGCACCTGACCATGAAGTGCCGGGACCTGGTGGGGGATTACCTGCGCATCAGCATCCCCGTGCTGGTCAGCGACACCCTTCTGGGCCTGGGCAACAGCGCCGTGGCCATGGTCATGGGGCGCATCGGCGCCACCTTTGTGGCGGCAAACTCCATCACCCCTGGGACCCAGCAGCTCTCCACCGTGTTCATCCAGGGCATCTCCAACGCAAGCTCCATCATCACC
>CALWIE010000186.1 GCA_944380625.1 uncultured Clostridia bacterium | reverse complement strand
AGGGCCCCAGGAAGCGGCAGGGCCCCACCGGCACCCCCCAGGGCGACCCAGAGCTTTTCCAGCGGCTGCGGGCCCTGCGGGGAAAGCTCTCCCAGGCCCAGAACGTGCCGGTGTACGTGATCTTCTCCAACGCCACCCTGGAGGCCATGGCCGCCTGCCAGCCCGCCACCCCGGCGGACCTTCTGGACGTCCCCGGGGTGGGCCAGGCCAAGCTCCAGCGGTACGGGCGGGCTTTCCTGGAGGAGATCGCCCGGTGGAAAAGGGAAACGGAGAAAAAGGGGCAGCCCCCCGCCTAGAAACCCCTTTCCCGCCCGGCAGAGGGATGCCCCAACGGCTGAGAAAAAAGGAAGGAGAGCGGCAGGCTCTCCTTCCCCTTTCTTTTCTATTCGCTCTCGGGGGGCGGCAGGGAGCCCACCCGCTTTGCCAGGAAGATGTCCGGCTTTCCCGGGCCGTTTACGTCCGGGAGGACCCCCACGATCTGGAAGCCCTGCTTCTGGTAAAACTCGTAGGGATGGCGTCCCAGGTTCTGGATGTCCCGGATCTTTTCAAAGGTGTTTTCAAACAGGTCCCCCTGGCTGAGGCTGGTTTGAAAGGACTCGTCGTCGGCGCCCAGGTACAGGGTCAGGCAGCCCTGGGCGGCGCAGGCCTTTTCCAGGGCTGCCACCAGGGCCGTCCCCACGCCCCGGCCCCTGGCCCGCTCCGTCACCGCCAGGGGATGGAGCTCCCAGCCGGTGGCCCCGTACTGGGGGATGCCCCCCACAAAGCCCAGGAGCCTGTCCCCTTCCAGGGCGGCCAGGGCGATCCGCCCCGGGGAGAGGAGCTTGCGGGCCTGGGCCACGCCGGCCTCCCCGCCGTAGGCCTGGGGGAAGCACTCCTGCAGCAGGGCCGCCAGCTGGCCCCGGAATCTCGGGTCCTCCCGGGGAAAGGGTTGGATCCGCACAGCCGTCCCCCCTTAGAGCAGGCCCAGCTGGGCCTTCCAGCGCAGGACCCGGAGCACGGACTCATCGATGCGCTCCTCCGAGATGGTGCCGTCCTCCACGGCGGCGAGGACCGCCAGGTACTGGGTCTGGTAGTCGGAGCAGCACAGCAGGTCGTTGCCGGCCAGGACCGCCTGCACCGCCGCGCTGGAGGCGTCGCAGTAATCCTGGATGGCGTCCATCACCAGGTCGTCGGTGATGATGCAGCCGGTAAAGCCCAGCTCCTCCCGGAGGATCCGGTGCCACTCCGGGGAGAGGCTGGCGGGGTACTCCCCGTCCTTGCAGGTGACCACGTTGTGGCTCACCAGCACGCACCCGGCCCCGGCGGAAATGCCCGCTTCAAAGGGGAGGAAATCCTCCTGCTGGAAGGTCTCATAGGAGCGCCCGTCGACGGCGATGCCCGTGTGGGTGTCCACGTTGTTCCCGTAGCCGGGGAAGTGCTTGAGGACGCAGCCCATGCCCTCTTCCCCGTAAAGGGACACCACCGCGGAGATGGCCTGGGAGGCCTCCTCCGGGGCGAGCCCCAGGGAGCGGTCGTACATGAAGGCGCTGGAATCCAAGGTGATGTCGCACACCGGGGCGAAGTTCACGTTGATGCCCAACCCCTCCAGGGTGGCGATCTTATCCTGCTCCACAGAGGTCAGCAGGGAGAGGCCCCCGGCGTTGTACAGGGCCCGGGGGGACCAATAGGGCTCGTCGCAGATAGCGGGGTTGGAGGAGGCCCGCACCACTGTGCCCCCTTCCTCGTCCACGCCGATGAGCAGAGGGATGCTGGCGCTGTCCTGGTAGCTCTGGATGTTCTGCTGGACCTGCTCTTTAGAAAGGCCACTGAAATCCCGGCCAAAAAGGATGTAACCCCCCAGGTGGTATTGGGACACCACTTGGGCCGCGTCCATGTCGGGCACCCGCACAAAGAACAGCTGGCCCACCTTCTCCTCCAAGGTCATGGAGGCGAGAAGGTCCTCGGCGGCGGAGTGCTTCTCCGGCACGGCCACGTCGATGGAGAGGGCCGTGACCGCCTCCCCCTCCCGGGCGTTTTCGTCATAGGTGACCGAGGCGGTATTGCCGTTCAGGTACTCCCCGCCGGTGTGCTGGGTCTCGTCTGTAAGCAGCACATCCACCAGGGAGCCGTCCTCCAAAAGAAGGCTCACCACGCTTTTAGAGGCAGCGGTGATCTCCCCTTCCACCGTGGCCAAAACAGGGGCCGGCGTGGGGCTGGGGGTGGGGTCCGGGCTGGGGGTGGGCTCGGCCTGGGACTGGGAGGACGCAGGGGACTCCCCCTGGGAGGAAAGGCTGGACAAGGGGGCGTCCGAAGAGAGGCTTGAAGCCTCCCCCCCGGCGGAAGAGAGGCTTTCCCCTCCCTGCTCCCCGCAGCCGGCGAACACCAGGGCCGCCGCCAAAACCAGCGCAAGCAGCCGGGACGTCTTTTTATAAAGTTTCACCGAATCTCCTCATTTCTTTGGGATGGTGCCCTTAGTATACGGGAAACCGGGGAAAAAGGCAAGGCCCTTTCCCCCAGGGGGCCAAAAGGCGCGGCGCAGCAAAAAGGGAGGGGGAAACCCCCTCCCAAAAATCTTTTGCCCTTTTCTGAGGGAAAAGGCCTCAGCCCTTTACCTCCACGGTCCAGCCGAACTCGTCCTGGACCTTGCCGGTCTGCAGGCCGGTGACGGTGTCGTACAGCTTCTGGCTGACAGGGCCGATGCCGCCCCCGCCGATCTCCATGACGGTGTCCTCGTAGCGCAGGGCCCCCACCGGGGAAATGACCGCTGCGGTGCCGGAACCCCAGCACTCCTCCAGGGCGCCGGACTTGGCGGCCTCCACCAGCTCGTCCACAGAGATGCGGCGCTCCTCCACCTTCATGCCCCAGTGTTTACACAGGTCGATGCAGGAGGCACGGGTGACGCCCGGCAGGATGGAGCCGTTGAGCATGGGGGTGACCACCTTGCCGTTGATCTTAAAGAAGATGTTCATGGCGCCCACTTCTTCGATGTACTTGTGCTCCACGCCGTCCAGCCACAGCACCTGGGAGTAGCCCTCGTCGTGGGCCTTCACCTGGGCCCGGAGGCTGGCCACGTAGTTGCCGCCGGTCTTGGCCTCGCCGATGCCGCCCCGCACGGCCCGAACGTAGTCGTCCTCGATCCAGATCTTCACCGGATCCAGGCCGGACTCGTAGTAGGCGCCGGAGGGGGACAGGATGATGAGGAACAGGTAGGTGTCAGAGGGCCGCACCCCCAAGAAGGGGTCGGTGGCGATGACGAAGGGGCGGATATACAGGGAGGTGCCGGGCTGGGTGGGGATCCAATCCTTCTCCACGCCCACCAGGGTGGTCAGAGCGTTGAGGAAGTCGTCCGCAGGGATCTCGGGGATGCACAGGCGGCGGTTGGAGTTGTTGGCCCGCTCGATGTTCTTGTTGGGCCGGAAGAGCAGCACCCGGCCGTCCTCGGTCTTGTAGGCCTTCAAGCCCTCGAACATCTCCTGGCCGTAGTGGAACACCATGGCGGAGGGCTCCAGGGAAAGGGGCTGGTAGGGGACGATCTTGGGGTCGTGCCAACCCTGCTCCTTGTTGTAGGCCATGACGTACATATGGTCGGTAAAGATCTTGCCAAAGCCCAGCTTGGACTGGTCGGCCGGCTTCTCCTTGGGAGTTTTGGTGAGTTCGATCTTGATTTCCTGCATAACAAACACCTTTCCTTTTCAACCCCGCCGCGAAACTGCGGCCCTCTGGGCTGGTTCTTTTAAAAAATTATAGCACAATCCGAAAATTTTGCAAGAAAGAGGGGCTTCATCTTGCAAAAAAGTGATTTTTCACAAAAGTATTGCACTCCCCTCCCCCACCGGGTCAAAACGACGGGAGGCCCGGGGCCGTCACTTGCAGGCGTCCACAAAGGCCCGGAAGATCTTCCGGCTGTTCGGGTCGGACAGGCGGGAGAACTCCGGGTGCCACTGGACCGCCAGGGCGAATTTGTGCCCCGGCAGGTAGACGGCCTCGACAACCCCGTCGGGGGCGGTGGCGGCCACCTGGAGCCCCCGGCCCAGGGCCTTGACGGCCTGGTGGTGGTAGCTGTTGACCGTCATCTCCCCGGCGCCCACGGCGGCGGCCAAGGGGTTGTCCGGCAGCACGGTGACCGAGTGGGCCACCTTGTCGTAGGGGGCCGTCTCGTGGTGCTGCACCCCGGAGGGCCTCTGGGTGGGCAGGTCCTGCCAGAGGTCGCCCCCCAGCATCACGTTGAACAGCTGGATGCCCCGGCAGATGCCCAAAAGGGGCTTGCCGGTCTCCAGGGCCAGGGGGAACAGGGCCTTCTCCATGGCGTCCCGGTTGGGCACCAGGGGCCCCAGCTGGCCGGAGGGGGCCTGGCCGTACAGGGCGGGATCCAGGTCGTGGCCCCCGGGGAACAGGAAGCCGTCGAAGGCCTCCGCGTAGCGGGCCAGCTCCTCCGGGTCCGCCGTCAGGGGCAGAATCACCGGGGCGGCGCCGGCGGCCTCCAGACCCAGGGCGTAATCGGGAAGCATCCAGTAGCTCTCCAGCTTTTCGTCGTACAGGGAAACAAGGGCGATCATCGGTTTTTTCATGGGTCTAACTCCTCTCCCAGGTAAAATCGCAAAGGTCTGCCGCTTCAGCATACCACAGGGAAAGGGGGTTTTGCAATATTTCTCCGGAAAAGCTGCAAAAGTTCCCGTTGCCTTTTTAGGCCGCGTCCGCTATAATAAATAAAAAACAAGGCAGAGGATGTGTGATTCTATGGCTTTGCTCCAATGTGACTTTTTCTCCCGCTCCCTGATGCGCACTGTGCCCATCCAGGTGGTGCTGCCCACCGACAAAACCCTGGGCCCTGAGGGCGCCGTGCCTGAGGGCCCCTTTAAGACCCTGTACCTGCTTCACGGGATCTTTGGGGACAACACCGACTGGGTCTGCGGCACCCGGGTGATGGCCTGGGCCACCGAGCGGAACCTGGCGGTGGTGATGCCTGCCGGGGAGAACAGCTTCTATGTGGACAACCCCAGGGCCAGCCGCCTGTACGGCGCTTACATCGGGCGGGAGCTGGTGGAGTTCACCCGGAGGACCTTTCCCCTCTCCCACAGGCGGGAGGACACCTTCATCGGCGGGCTCTCCATGGGAGGCTTTGGGGCCATTGTCAACGGCTTGCAGCATCCGGAGACCTTTGGGGCGGTGTGCGCCCTCTCCTCGGCGCTGATTTTGGACTCCATGAGGGAAAACCGGGAGTATACCGGCTTTCTCATGACCAACAAGGGGTATTACGAATCGGTGTTCGGGGACTTGTCCCAGGTGCGGGGCGGCCCCAATGACTATGACGCCCTGGCGGAAAAGGTGGCAAAAGAGGCGCTAAAACCCCGGTTCTATTTGGCCTGCGGCACCGAGGACGGGCTTATTGGGGTGAACCGGGACTTCCGGGACCACCTTACGGGGCTGGGGTTTGACGTGACCTATGAGGAGGGCCCCGGGGTCCACGACTGGTACTTCTGGGACGAATACATTTTGAAAGCCATGGAGTGGCTCCCCCTGGGCGAAGCCCGGCAAGGGGTCAGCTCCGGCCACGTGAGCGCATGACAGGGAGGATTGGATATGGCGCTGTTACACCTGAACTTTGAAAGCGAATGCCTGGGCAACAACACGGACGTCTCCGTCATCCTGCCGGACAGGCCCCGGGACCTGAGCCCGGCGGAGTTTTACTCCAGCGGGAAAAAATACCCGGTGCTGTGGCTTCTGCACGGCACCTTTGGGGATTACACCGACTGGATCCGCAAGAGCATGATCGAGATCTATGCCCGGGAGCGGAACTTGATTGTGGTCATGCCCAGCGGCATGAACGCCAACTACATGAACTGGCCGGGTTTTGGCACCGGCTACAGGGCCTGGGACTACCTGTTCGACGAGCTGATGCCCCTGGTCCACCACTGGTTCCCCGCCACGGACAAGCGGGAGGGGAATTTCATCGCCGGGCTGTCCATGGGAGGCGGCGGGGCCATCCAGTACGCCGCGGGCCATCCGGAAAAATTCGCCGGGGCGGCGGTGCTCTCCTACGCCCCCAGCAACCTGCGCAACACGGTGCTGGACCCGCCCCAGGCCTCTGGGGACCAGGCCGCCTTCAACCGGCGCACCCGGAACCTGGTGGAGAACTTCGGCGGCATGGAGGGGTATCTCCAGTCCCCCTTTAACGTGTGGGACCGGCTGCCGGAGCTGATCCGGGAGGGGAACCTGCCGAAACTCTACTTCTGCTGCGGCAAGGAGGATTTCCTCTACGACCGGTACCTGGCCTTTAAAGAATACGCCCAAGGGCTGGGCCTG
>CALWIE010000185.1 GCA_944380625.1 uncultured Clostridia bacterium | reverse complement strand
GGCCAGGCCCTGACCATCGGGAAGTTCGGCAAGGAGTTCACAAGCACGGACCATCCCCACACCCGGATGCTCTCCATCCACACCCACAGCGATCATTTCTTCTATTTCCGCCACAAGCTGATCTACGGCTGAGCCCGCAGGCTGGCTTTGAACGGGCGGGATCCATCCCATAGCAAGGGGGCTGTTGCCAACGGCGCAACAGCCCCTCTGTGATACCGTGCTATTCCTCCGCCCCCTAGGGGACGTTTTCGGCCTCGTTGCAGAGCTTTTGGAAAAAGGCCTCCACCGCCTGGCTGGCGGCCCCCAAAATCGCCCCGTCCTTCCCCAGGCAGGAGAGGGTCACCTTTTCGGCGTGGGTGATGGGCAGCACCATCTTCCGGCGGACCTCCGGCAGGTAGTAGGGCAGGGCGGAGAGGAGCTCGGAGCTCAGGGCGATGGCCTGGCAGTCGAAGATGAAGATGATGTTGGTAAGCCCCACAGCCAGGAAGGTGGTGAAGCGGTCCAGCACCTGCTGGGCCACCGGGTCCTGGTAGCGGATGAGCACGGCCAGCTCCTCCAGGGAGGAGATGGGCCGGGGCAGCACGGAGTTGGCGTAGGCGATCACCGCGCTGTCGGAGCAGTACTGCTCCCAGCAGCCGTATTTCCCGCAGTGGCACTGGACCGGCTCGTCCCAGTTGATGGTGTGGTGGCCGATGGCGTTGGCAAAGCCGTGATAGCCCCGCAGCACCTCCCCGTGGGTGATGAGCCCTGCGGAGATGGAGTCCCCAATGTTCACCACCGCCAGGCTCTGGAGGGGCTCGCCGGGGGCCTGGCCCAGGTCCAGGGAGCTCAGGTCCATTTTCTGCTGGGCCCAGGCGGCCAGGTTGCCGTCGTTGTCCAGGGACACGGGCACCTGATAGCGCTCCTGCAACAGGGAGCGCAGGTCCACGTTGCGCCATCCAAGCCTGGGGATAAAGCGGATGAGTCCCGACAGGTCCACCACACCGTGGACTGCCGCCCCGATGCCCACCAGGCCGTAGGGGGTTTCCGGCATGGCGGCCACCAGCCGGTCGATCACCTGGCAGACCTGCTGGTAGACCTGGGGGAAGGGGGCCTGGTGGGTGGGGCACGTCTCCCGGGCCAGCACCGCCTCGCCGGAAAGGTCTGTGAGGATGGCCCGCACTTGCGCGATGTCAATGTCCAGGGCTATGGCGCAGCCGGCCCCGTAGACGGGGTTGAGCAGAATGGGCTTGCGCCCCCCTTCGGACTTCCCCAGCTCGGTTTCCGTCAGCAGGCCCAGGCGGATCCACTCCTTGACAATGGTGGAGACGGTGGCCTTGTTGAGCCCGGTCAGGCGGCAGATCTCCGCCCGGCTGATAGGGCAGCGCCGCAGCACCTGCCCCATGATCTCCCATCGGTTGGCGGCGCGGATGTCCCTGGTTTGGGTGATTTTCATGACAAAGCACTCTTTTCTTTCGGATTTCCCAATCCTCTTGGAGGGAAGACTATTATACTATATTTCTAAAAAAAGTTCCAGAGAGGGGCCGGGCCTTTCCCTGGAAAAGGAGGTTATTCCTATGCCCTGCATTCAAGTGAAGACAAACGCCGCCGTTTCCCCTGAGGCCGCCCAGCGGCTCAAGAGCGGCTTGGGCCAGGCCATTGCCTGCCTGCCCGAGAAGACCGAGGACTGGCTCATGGTGACCCTGGAGGACGGCTGCTCCATGTGGTTCCGGGGGGAGGGGGACAAGCCCCTGGCCCTGGTGGAGGTAAAGGTGCTCGGCCAAAAAATCGACCGGGCCGGCTCGGAGCGGATGACGGCCCAGATAAGCGCCCTGTTCCAAAAAGAGCTTGGCGTAGACCCCCGGGACATGTATATCCGCTATATCGCCACCCCCGACTGGCGCTGGAACGGCGGGAATTTTTAAGGCGTTTTGCCACCCTCTTGCCCCAGGCAAAGGGGAAGGGAGCTGCCCCACCGGTGTGGGGCAGCTCCCTTTTTTACGTAGAGTTCACTCCGCCAGCGCCCGGGAAAGCCAGGCTTCGGCAATGTCCAGGGCCAGATACAGGCCGTTTTTCTCGCTGGTCTTGACGATCTGCTTGCGGGTACGGATCTCCGGGTCCGTGTACATCAGCTGGACCGTGACCTTGTCGGCCACCTCCAGGTCGCCCACCTTCTTCTTGGACTTGACGTCCATCTTGATGACGTATTTATCCTTCATGCTGCCGTAGTAAATGGTATCTCCACAGCGCACCAGGGGCTTGCCCTTGTAGGTAGGGAAGCTGGGCTTTTTCTGCTCGCTCAAAGAATCACCGCGCTTTCATAGAATTTGCTATTGGGATCACTCGCCCAGGTAAGAACGCACCATGGCTTTTAAAAGCTCGTCGCGGTCGATCCGGCGGATGAGGCTGCGGGCGTTGTTGTGGGTTGTGATATAGGTGGGGTCCTCGGAAAGGATGTATCCCACGATCTGGCTGATAGGGTTGTAGCCCTTTTCCTTCAGCGCGTCGTAAACGGTGGTCAAAATGCGCTTCATGTCCGCTTCCCGCACCTCTTCCAGGGAAAAGGTGATGGTGTTGTTGGAATCCATGTGGAACACCTCCGTATCGTACCGAAAATTCCTACCCCTTATCATACAGGAAAAGCCGGGTGATTGCAACCTTTTTTTGCGCCCCAGGCCCCGAAAATCCCTGGAAAATCAAGGCTTTTCCCCCACCGGAAGGGGAAAACGCCCCCTTTCCCGGGAAAAGGGGAAAAGCCGCCGGGGCCGGCGGCTTTTCCGTGTTTTTTTACAAGGCCCGCCCTCAAGAGCGCAGGGCGACGCCCAGGGGGGCAAGCTTTTCCAGGATGGAGTCCACCCAGGGCTGCACCTCTTCCTTGGAGAGGGTCCGCTCCGGGGAGGAGAAGGCAAACCGCAGGGTGATGCTTGTCAGGTCCTTCTGCTGGAAGGAGTCGATCAAAGTCACGCCGGTGAGGGTCTCCGGGTCCATGTCCGCCCAGGCGGGGGCCAGCTGCCCGTAAGTGACGCCCTGGGGCAGGGCCAGGGACAGGTCGATGTCGATGCCCGGGAACCGGGAGGGCTCCCGGTAGGCGTAGTCCCTGCCGGGAATGGCGGCAAAGGCGTCCATGTCCAGCTGGGCGCAGACCACGGCGGCCTTTTTGTCCAGCTTTTGGAGGACGGCGGGGTGCAGGGCGCACAGCCAGCCCAGGGATTCCCCGCCCAGGGAGACGCAGGCGGTGTTCCGGGGGTGCTGCCAGGCGTGGAGGGGGGTTACATTCCGGAAGGAGAACGCCGCCCGCTTGAGGTCCCTGCCCAGGGCGGTGAGGGTGTCCAGGAGCTCAAAGTAGAGCTCCTTCTCGCTGCGGGTGCGGCTGTACAGGGCGATCCCCAGCTTTTTCCGCTCACGGCACAGGCCGTCCGCCCCCAGGCCCTCGCAGACCCGGCCGATCTCGAAGATGCCGAAATCCGGGGCGAAGGACTTGTTCTCGTTTACAAAGGCGAGAAGGGTGGGGCCCATGTTGGTGCGCAGGGTCTCCAGGTCGGGGCTCTGGGGGGAGAGGAGCTTTACGTTCTCCTCCAGGGCCAGCCCCAGGTCCTTGCACTTTTTCTGGTCGAACCAGATGTAGGAGTGGACCTCGTGGAGATGGTAGCGCTGGACCAGCAGGTCCTTGGCGAAGTTGTCCGCTTTGTTGCCGGCGCTGCGCTTTTCCGGGGCCAGAGCGCTGTGGGTGGTGGTGATCTGGAAGTTGTCGTAGCCGTAGATGCGGGTGATCTCCTCGATGATGTCCGCCTTGATGGTCACGTCTTTGGTGGAGCGCCAGGAGGGCACGTCCACGTGGAACTCCCTCCCGTCAAAGCTGGCCCCAAAGCCCAGGGCCTTCAGGGTCTGGAGGATCTGGTCGTTGCCGATTTCAATGCCGGTGTACCGGTCCACGTAGGCCTTGTCGAAGGTGAGGGACACGGCGGGGTACCGTTTGCGGTACACGTCGGTCAGCCGGGAGATCACCTGGGCCTGGGGGTCGATGTCCAGCAGGAGCTTTAGGAACCGGCCGATGGCTGTGGGGCACATC
>CALWIE010000184.1 GCA_944380625.1 uncultured Clostridia bacterium | reverse complement strand
AGGTGTACTTCCCATCGCCCTGGCCGGTGACGGCCACTTTCCCGCCGCCGGGCTTGGTGACGGTGACCTCCCCCACCTTATAGCCCTCGTCGGGGGTGGCGGTGATGGTCACCTTGTCCCCCTGATGGGGCCGGGTGGGACTGACTGTCACCGTGCCGTGCTCCGCGTCGGTAATCACCGGCGGGTAGGCGGGCCGGGTGACCGTGCCGCCGCCTCCGCCGCCTCCGCCGCCGGAGGTAGGCTTGGCGATCTCAATCCGATACGTTTTGGACAAGTCGCCGTCTTTCACCACGATAGTGACCACGATGGTGCCGCTGCCCAAGGTGATGGTGCGGTTGGCATTGTCCCCATACGCCTTGTTGTTGACTGTGGCTGTGGCGTTTTTGCCCTTAAAGCCCAGGGTGAGCAAGGTGCTCGCAAGGCTCTGGTCCGCCTGGACCTTGTACACAGTCACGCCGTTCTGATCTTGCGTGCCGTTCTCCAGCTTCAGGGGGATGCCGTCCAACTGGATGTTGGTAAGCTCCGCGCTGGCGGCGCTGGACCGCTCGCCGAAGTAGTAATCCACCTGGCTGCCGGTCTTTGTAAATTCTACCGTAGCTTTCTGCAAGTCCTCGGGGCCCCAGTTCGCTCTGAGCGTTGTCTCCTGGGTCTCCAGCAGGTTGCCGTATGCATCCCGCAGGTTCAGGTAGACCACCTGGGTGGTGCCGCTGCCGGAGTTGACAGCTTGCAGGGAGTTGTTCTGGATGGAGAACTGCACCGCGGTGCCCTCGCCCCCGTCTTCCGGATGGGTGATGGTCGCCTTGGTGGTGAAGAGCTCCCCTTCGGCCAGATCCAAGAGGCTCTCAAAGGTGACGCTTTCCACATTGTTGCCGGTGTAGATCTCGCCCGCCTCTTGGAGCTCCTCCTGATTGTCGGCCTCTACCACCCAGGCCTTCAGGTAGACGTTGATGCCGTTTTCCCGGAACTCGCCGTCCTCCAGGAAGGCGTTGTCCCCGTTGGTTTCCCCGTTGGCTTCCACGTACCCCTTCAGGTCGATGGTGGCCTGGGCCAGGTAGCCGCCCTGGTCGATGAGGGCCAGGCCGTCGCCGGAAACGGTGAAGGTTTCCTCGCCGCTGCTGGACTTCTGGGCGGTTACCTGCTTCCAATCCACGTACTGGCTGCCGATGGGCTCGGTGCATTCGGGATCGCTGAACAGGCCCACCTGCACCTGCCGGTTGGAATCTGCCAGCTTAGAAGAGCTCTGGTTGAACAGGGAGAACTGGATGACGCGTTCGCCATCTTGCTGCTGGACGGTCTCGATCTCCGAAACGCCCAGGTCGGGCACGTTGAGGTAGATGGTTTGGCCAGCGTCCTTTAGC
Organism: uncultured Clostridia bacterium; assembly: GCA_944380625.1. The sequence goes on along the minus strand of CALWIE010000184.1, from coordinate 16,104 downwards.
TCCTTCGTTGTGTTATCCTCAAAGGTGGCGGAGACGCTGTACGCCGGGTCGGTAATTGTGCCGTTGTTGTTCACCACGGTGTAGTCCAGGGTGAGGGTGAGGCTCTCGCCAGGCTGGAGGTTGAGCTCCTTCGCGGTTGCGGAAGAGCTGCTCCCCACCGTAAAGGCCAGTTTGGTGATGGGCTGGGTGCCCATGTTGGTCACTGTGGCCTGGATGGGGATGACCCCGGCGCCGGCAAGCAGCGCCTCGTAGTCGGGCAAGGGGGCGTCCACGGAGATGGAATCGGTGTACTGGCCGGTGATGAGCCGCAGGTTTGCCTCGCTCTCCCGGACGTAGATAGTTTTATCCACTTCCACTATCTTCCCCTCTTCAGTAACCATGGGGACTTGGACGGTGGTGGCCGGCTGGTTTTTATCAATCCCTTTAGAGGGTGTATTCCTTACTCCACGCATCCTTCTCATAATCGTAGATCTTATAGAGGATGGTGTCGTTGGTGTCGAAGGTGGTGACCTTGCTGGAGTTGCTGGCCGCCACGGCGCGCCAGGCCACAATGGGCTTTTGGCCGTTGGTGGCAACCGCCGGGGCCATGTCCGCGGAGCCGTTCTGGGTCAGCTGGGTGGTGACCCAGCCGTCGTTTTCCCCTTCCGTACCGGCGCGGACGGAGGCGAAGATCTCGGTGCTGTTCATCATCAGCATCTGCTCGTCGCTGGTCAGTTCGGAGCCGGGTTCCTTTGTAAGGGTCTCGGTGACCCGGGTCCAAGCGGCCACGGCGTGTTCGCTCTCCCCTGCCAGGCGCAGCTGGCTGTCGCCGCCCAGGGCGGGATCCCCGCTGGACTGAGCGCTGACGTCCCCGGAGGACTTCTTCGGGTCGGGGAAGGGTTTGATATTACTGCCACCCGTACACCCCGAGCGAGCGCGGCACCAATGAAAACCAAAACGGACTGATCCGGCGACTCGTCCCGAAGGGGACAGACCTTGCCACCCTCTCGCCCCAAGAGGTAAAGGCCGCCGAGGCATAGCTCAACAGCTACCCCCGCAAAATGTTCGGTTTTCTGTGCTCCGAGCAGCTTTTCAGGGAGGAGCTGGCCCTCATTCTGGCCCGCTGAACAATTTTTTAGACTTTTTTAGCATTTACCCTTGACAAACGGCCCCCCTTTTTCTCCGGACGCCGCCTTGACTTCCCCCGCTGTTTCTGCTAGAATAGGGTATCATAACAGGCTGACGCCCTGGGGCGCCGGCCTGTAAATTCGAGAAGGAGCGATATGTCATGGAACGAATCAAGACGCTGGAAACCAGAAATCTGTGCGAGAGCGCGAAGAACGGCGGCTGCGGCGAGTGCCAGACCTCTTGCCAGTCCGCTTGCAAGACCAGCTGCGGCGTGGCCAACCAGAAGTGTGAGAATACAGGAAAATAAAAAAAGGCGCCGCCTGCTGGGCGGCGTTTTTCGTGTCAGGAGGAACACATGGTTCATCAGTATCAGTTAAACGGCTACAACATTGTGCTGGACACCTGCTCCGGCAGCATCCACGTGGTGGACGAGGTGGCCTACGACATCATCGCCCTTTTCGAGGACCATGCCCCGGAGGAGATCGTCTCCGCCATGCTGGAAAAGTACCGGGGCCGCCCCGATGTGACCGAGGAGGACTTGCGGGCCTGCCTGGAGGACGTGCAGGCCTTAAAGGACGCGGGGAAGCTCTTTTCCCCGGACACCTTCGCCGGAATGGCCGGGACCTTTAAGGAGCGCTCTGGGGACGTGGTGAAGGCGCTGTGCCTCCACGTGGCTCACACCTGCAACCTCAACTGCGGCTACTGCTTCGCAAGCCAGGGGAAGTACCACGGGGAGCGGGCCCTGATGAGCTTTGAGGTGGGGAAACAGGCCCTGGACTTTCTCATGGACCACTCCGGCTCCCGGCGGAACCTGGAGGTGGACTTCTTCGGCGGCGAGCCCTTGATGAACTGGGACGTGGTCAAGGGCCTGGTGGAGTACGCCCGCAGTGTGGAGAAGGCGCGGGGGAAAAACTTCCGTTTCACCCTCACCACCAACGGGATGCTCATCGACGACGACGTCATCGACTTTGCCAGCCGGGAGATGAGCAACGTGGTGCTCTCCCTGGACGGGCGCAAAGAGATCCACGACCGCACCCGGGTGGACTATGCCAGCAACGGCAGCTATGACAGGATTGTGCCCAAGTTCCAAAAGCTGGTGGCCGCCCGAGGGGGCAAGAATTACTACATGCGGGGCACCTTTACCCACCAGAACCCGGACTTTACCAAGGACCTGTTCCACATGGCGGACGATTTGGGCTTTACGGAGCTGAGCATGGAACCGGTGGTCTGCGCCCCCGACGACCCCGCCGCCCTGACCCCGGAGGACATTGCGATGGTAAAGGAGCAGTATGAGATCCTGGCCAAGGACATGCTCCGCCGGGAGAAGGAGGGACATCCCATCACCTTCTACCACTACATGCTGGACCTCACCGAGGGGCCCTGCGTCTACAAGCGCATCTCCGGCTGCGGCTCCGGCACAGAGTACATGGCCGTTACCCCCTGGGGGGACCTGTACCCCTGCCACCAGTTTGTGGGGGAGGAAGCCTACAAGCTGGGGGACGTGTGGAAGGGCGTGACCAACACTGCCCTGCGGGAGGAGTTCCGCTCCTGCAACGCCTACGCCCGCCCCGACTGCAAGGACTGCTGGGCGAAGCTCTACTGCTCCGGCGGGTGCGCCGCCAACGCCTACCACGCCACCGGCTCCATCCGGGGGGTGTATGAGGCCGGCTGCGAGCTGTTCCGCAAGCGCATTGAGTGCGCCATCATGATGAAGGCCGCCAAGGAAACCTCCCTATGAACACCCCGGTCTACGACTTTATAAAGGCCTACCGGGAAAAGGGGGGCGTGCGGCTTCACATGCCCGGCCACAAGGGGCGCCCCTTTTTGGGCTTTGAAAGCTGGGACATTACGGAGATCGCCGGGGCGGACGCCCTTTACGAGGCCGGCGGCATCCTGGCCGAGAGCGAGGCAAACGCCTCCTCCCTGTTCGGCTCCCGGCGGACCTGCTACTCCACCGAGGGCTCCAGCCAGTGCATCCGGGCCATGCTGTACCTGGCCGTATGCCACAGCGGCTCCCGCCAGGTGCTGGCCGCCCGGAACGTCCACCGGGCCTTTGCCTCTGCCGCCGCCCTGCTGGATTTGGAGGTCTCTTGGCTGTGGCCGGAGGAGAGCTCCTCCCTGTGCAGCTGCCCCATCTCCCCCCGTCAGCTGGAAGAGGCCCTGAGCAGCCTGCCCCAGCCTCCGGCGGCGGTGTACCTCACCAGCCCCGATTACCTGGGGGGCATGGGGGAAATCGCCTCCCTGGCCCAGGTCTGCCACCGGCGCGGGACCCTCTTGCTGGTGGACAACGCCCACGGCGCCTACCTGCGGTTTCTCACACCCTCCCGGCACCCCTTGGATCTGGGGGCGGATTTGTGCTGCGACTCCGCCCACAAGACCCTGCCGGTGCTCACCGGCGGGGCCTACCTTCACGTCTCCCGAAAGGCCCCCTCCCGGCTGGAGGAGGCCATGAAGGACGCCCTGGCCCTGTTCGGCTCCACCAGCCCCTCCTACCTGACCCTGGCCTCCCTGGACCTGTGCAACCGGTATCTGGCGGAGGGCTATAAAACACGGCTGGAGGGGGCTGTGGAGCTCTTGGAAGGCGCCCGGGAAAAACTCCGGGCCGCCGGCTGGCAGGTGGAAAAAAGCGACCCTTTGCGCCTGACCCTCTCCGCCCCCCAGGGGACAACCGGCCAGGAGCTTGCCGCAGCTCTGGGACGCCAGGGGGTGGAGTGTGAATACGCCGACAGGGATTTCCTGGTGCTGATGGCCACCCCGGAAAACGCTCCGGGGGATCTGGACCGACTGGCCGCCGCCCTGGGACGGTGCCCAGCGCCGCCCAGGAAGCGTCCCCGCCTGCCCCTGGCCCGGGGAGAGCAGGTATGCTCCGTCCGGCAGGCGGCCTTCGCCCCCCGGGAGACGGTGGAGGCCTCCCAGTCCCTGGGGCGGATCTGCGGGCTGCCCACGGTGGGATGCCCTCCGGCAGTGCCCATCGCCGTGGCCGGGGAGCGGATCACCCCGGAGGCGCTGGAGCTTTTCACCTACTACGGAATCAGCCAAGTAGATGTAATCCGGCCCGTGGCCCGTGGCCGGGCTGGACAAGACGCGCTCGGGGCGGCGGGCTTAGCGCCCGCGCTGTGCAAACCGCAAGCGCACGTTCGCGATGGGTAAGCAACTGCCGTTTTGGGAAAAAGCAAAAATCGCGCCATCGCGCTTTCCAACCGCTGTAGAGAGCGAGTGGAACGAGCGGTGCTGGTGCCCGGTGGGCACCGTCCAGCACCGACCGAGCCGGCAGGCGAGACCGGCGCGACTCGTCCTGGCCGGTCACGGTCTGCGGCCCGTGACCGGGCTGGACTAGCCGCCTTCTTGCCTGCGGGTGCGTGGCCGCACGGGACAAGCCGCCTTCTTGCCTGCGGCAAGGGCGGGGTCGTCCTACGCTAACTTCCGGCGGGTAGGAAACTAACGTTTTACAGAAAAAGCAACAACCGCGCCACAAAACTATCTAGTCACACTGGCGAGCGGAGCACAAGCGAGCGACTACGCGACTTGCCTGGGGCGCAGCCCCCGCGTCTTGTTCCGACCGGTCACGGCCCGGGGCCTGAAGGTTCAGCCCTCCAGCAGGGCCAGGAGGTCTTGGGCGGTGACGCTTCCCCGCATATAGTGGCGGCCCAGCTGCCTCAGGCTTTGGTCCATGCCCTTGATGAGGGTGTTGGTCTTCCCTTGGGTGGTAAAGGTGATCTCGATGCCTTCGTCCGCCAAGACCCGTTCGCTGAGCTCCGAACAGAAGCCGTAGGGATAGGCCAGGGCCGTGAGGGCCTCGCCCAGGAGGGATTTCATCTGCCGGCAGTCCTCCCGCAGGAACTGGATGTAATCCTCCTCGGTCTCCCCCTCCAGGGGGAGGATGCCGCTGCGCACCGGCTCGGGGTCCCGGCCTGCCACCTGGTGGATGTTCCACCCGTGGCTGCCGATGGAGATCACGCCGCTTGCCTCCATTTCCTGGGCCTGCTCCAGGGAGAAGTGGGGCTCCATGGGAAGGCCGTCCTTGTAGACGTCCTGTCCCATGGAAGAGCCCACCACGAAGATCTCCGCCTCCATGCCGTACTCCTCCAACAGGGGCCAGGCCAGCTGGTAGTTGCTCAAATAGCCGTCGTCAAAGGTGATGACCACCGGTTTTTCCGGCAGGGGCGCTCCTGTCTCCACGTAGTCCTGGAGCTGGGCCAGGGTGACGGTCTCATAGCCCGCCTCCCCCAGGGCGGCCAGGTGCTCCTCAAAGAGGGCTGTGGACATGGTGTCCGAGCCCTCGCTCTCCTCACCCAGGTTGTGATACAGCAGCACCGGCACCTGGGCGGTGTAAGACTCCTCCGGGGCGGGCTCCCCTTGGGGCGCACCGGGGGTAGAGCCCTGGGGCACGTACTCCCCCAGGTCCTCAGGGCAGTAGACGCTGCTGTCCCCGAAGACCTTCGCCAGGGCCATCTCCCCCACGCAGTTGCGGAAGTGGTCGGCGTCGTAGAAGTACCGGGGTTCGTAGCTGACAGAGCTCAGGGAGAAGTCCCAGTAGTCGGTGACCTGGGCCAGGGCGTTGCGGAACTGGGCCTGGAGCTCCTGGGGGTAATGGGCCAGGTCCTCGTAGTACAGGGGCGGGCAGACCACCAGCAGGTCCACGCCCTTGGCCTCGCAGAGCTCTTTGATGCGCTCCACGCTGGCCATGCAGTTTTCAAGCTCCGGGAGGTCTTCGTACCCGCCGGAGGGGTAATTGCGGAACACCCCGTAATCCCCTGTCTGGAGGTACTCCTCCAAATCCCCGATGGGCTCCACGTCCCGGCGGCTCTTGTCGTAGGCGCCGGTGGCCTCGTCAAAAACCCGGTAGGGCTCTTGCAGGTAGCCGTCGTCCGCCAAGCGCTGGAGCTTTTCCCAGCCGTTGCGGGGGTTGGAGAAGAGGTACTTCAGATAGTACCCCACCGGGTTGGAGCCGTCCACCTTGTAATGGAGGCCGTAGGTCAGGGGGTCGGATTCGGTGTCGTAGTAGACCGCGGCCTTGATGTATAGGTTTACCACCAAGTGCTCCACGGTATAGTTTTCCAGAAGGTACTGGGCGGTGAGCTCCACGTCCTTCATGTCCACGCCGTACATGATCATGTTGTAGAAGCTGGCGCCGTAGTACTCGTTTAGGGACTCCACCGGGAAGGAGCTGGTGGAGGAGGGCCCGATGATGTAGGAGTCGTATTCCTCGTGGTGCTGTTCCAGGTAGGAGATCTTGGCCACCCGGGGGTTCAGGGTGGCGTCGTAGCTCCACCACTGGAGGAACCGGTCCCCAAAGGCCCCAAAGGGGTCTGTGACAAAGTTAAAGCCCGCCACCAAGGCCGCCAAAAGGGCTATTGTGGCCGCAAAAGCCCCCAGCCACCGGCCGGAGCTCATCCTCTGCTTTTCTTCCATGGGCGCTCTCCTTTCCCGGGCAAAGCCGTTTTTTTAAAATTGCTGGTAAATAAACTCCGCCTGGATGGCCGGATCCCGCAGGATGCCAAACAGCAGCAGCGCCCCCAAGGGCAGCAGGATGAACAGCCACTGGACAAAGGGGTTTTGCCTTTCCAGGGCCTTGCGCACGGCCACGCCCCGCTCCTGGAAAAACTCCACCAGGAGCAGCACCGCGCAGCCCAGGGCCGCCACCCACAGGTCCCCGGCCTCCAGGCCCAGGTTTAAAAACTCCATATCCTGGATCTGGTACAGGCAGGGGCTGCTCACGGTGCGCCACAGCATGGAAAAGGCCACCAGCAGCCGGGGTGCCCGGGTGATGTAGCGGCCCACGAAGACCAAGGCCATGGTGCGCACCAGGCGGAACACATACAGCCCCTTGCTGCCCTCTTGGATGCCCAGCCGGACACGCAGCTGGTAAAACCGGTTTGCCAGCAGCAGCCCAGCGGTGATGAGGGCCCCGTTGTAGAAGCCAAAGGCGATGTAGCGGAAGTTGGCCCCGTGCCAGATGCCGATGATGAGATACACCACAAAGGTGGCCAGGGACGTGGGGATGATCTTCCCCAGCTTGCCGCCGATCTTCTTCCGGGTGAAGCGTCCCAGGCGGCCAAAGGGCTTGGAGAGGGACAGGGAGTAGAACACATAGTCCCGCATCCAGGCGCCCAGGGTGATGTGCCACCGCCGCCAGAAATCCGTCAAGCTGGTGGCGAAGATGGGCCGGCGGAAGTTTTCCGCCATATCGATGCCGAACATCTGGGCCACCCCCCGGGTGACGTCAATGCCGCCGGAGAAGTCGCAGTAGAGCTGGGCACAGTACATGAGCACCGCCAGGGCGGTCATGGCGCCGCCGTAGTCCTGGTAGTTGGAAAACACCGTGTCCACCGCCACGGAAAACCGGTCGGCTATGATGAGCTTTTTCATGTAGCCCCACATGGCCAGCTGGATGCCGTACTTCAGGTTCTCCGCCTGGAAGGGGCGGCCCTCCAGCAGCTGGGGGGCCAGCTGGTCAAAACGGCTGATGGGCCCCTGGACCATCTGGGGGAAAAAGGACACAAACAGGGCGTACTTCAGGGGATTGCGCTGGGGCGGGTACTTCTCCCGGTAGCAGTCGATCACGTACCCCACGCTCTGGAACATGTAAAAGGAAAGGCCCAGGGGCAGCAGCAGGTCCGTCTGGGGCAAGAGGGCCCCTGTGGCTTGGCCCACAGCCTGGGCGGTGAAATTCCAGTACTTTACCAGGTACAGGATGAGGAAGTTCGCCACGATCGCCGTCCCGGCCACCAGGCGCTTTTTCCCCTTGAGGGATTTCTCCTGGGCTTTTTTATCGGGGGCCGGCACAGCCTTCCTCTTGGCCAGGGCGCCCAGGGCCAGGCCCGCCAGGTAGGTGCTGCCCATGGTAAACCCCAAAAAGCACAGGGCCTGGGCGCCCCCTTGGGCGTAAAACACCAGGCTGGCGGCCAAAAGGGCCACCCACCGGGCCTTTTGGGGAAGCAAGTAATACACCAGCAGGGCGCCGCCCACCAGGGCCAGGAAGGAGAGGGAGGTAAACTCCATAGCTCAGCGCAGGCGGTGGATGAGGGCCAGCATGGCGTCCACCGAGTTGAAGTTCTCCGGCAGCAGGTCGTCCACCGTGATCTCCACGTCGAAGGCGTCCATGAGCTCCGTGACCACGGACACCATGTCCAGGGACTCCAGCACCCCGTCGTCCACCAGGGCGGACTCCTTTTCAAAGTCCACGCCGGGCACGATCTCCTCCAGCAGCTTTACAATCTTTTCGCGGTCGTTCATTGCGCTCATCCTTTCCGGTACACCACCGAGGTCCATTCCTCTGGGGCGTACCCGTTTTTTTCGTAAAACCGGCGGGCGGGCAGGTTGTCCTCCCGCACCCAGCAGCGGCTGGGGCGGCCGCCCTCCCGCTCCATGTACAGGGCAAAGAGCCCCTGGGCCTCCCCCTGGCGGCGGGACTCCGGCAGCACCGCCAGGTGCCGCAGCTGGGTCCCCCCTGCCGCCGGGGAGATGTGCAAAAGCCCGCCGGTGCTGCGCAGCACCCGGCCGGCCCGGACGTCCTCCCGAAGCTCTTGGGGGCTGGGCAGGCAGCCGGTAAAGGGGTCGAAGCAGGCTTTTAGGACCCCCTCTAAAAAGGGCAGGTCCCCCTCCCCGGCGACCCAGGCTTTCCCGGCGCCCTCCGGCGGGGGGGCGCCGCCGGGGCGCAGCAGCCGCCGCCTGGAAAACACCGGGGAAAACCCCTGGGCCTCCCACTGGGGAAGGGTCTGCCGCAGCCCCTTGTCCCGGGGGCGGAAGGCCACTTCCAGCACTGCGGGCAGGGGGAGCTCCACCGGGGGCAGAGCCGCCCCCCGCTGCAAAAAGAACCCCACCAGGTAGAACCCGGCCCGGCGGCGCAGCAGCAAAAGGGCGCCGGGGGCCTCCTCCCAGAAGAGGGCGCCCCCCTGGATCTCACGCTGGTACTCCTCGCGGGTGGGGGCCACGTTGGTGGCCACCCCCGGCCGCAGCTGGGCCCCCAGCAGGGGGGACAGGGTCTCAAAGCTCTCAACCGCCCGCATCGTATTCCCTCCGCAGGGCCGCCCGGTCCACCTTGCCGTTGGCGGTGTGGGGCAGGCTCTCCTTTTGAAAGTACAGGTTCGGGAGCATGTACCGGGGCAGGCGGTCCCGGAGGGCGGCGGCCAGCTGGCCGCCCTCCCCCTCCCCTTGGTAGACGCAGACCAGCTTATCCTTGGCCTCGTCGAAAAAGCACACCGCCATCTCCACCTGGGGCAGGCTGTTCAGGGCGGTCTCCACCTCCCCCAGCTCGATGCGGTAGCCCATGTGCTTTACCTGGCCGTCCCGCCGGTTGGAGAAGTAGAGAAGCCCGTCCTCCCCCCAATAGCCCAGGTCCCCGGTGCGGTAGACCGTCTCGGGGTAGTGGGGGTTTAGGGGGTTTTGGACAAAGGCGGCGGCGGTCTTTTCCGGGTCGTTGTAATAGCCGTGGGCAAGGCCTGCCCCCCGCACGCAGATCTCCCCCACCTGGCCCGGAGCCACCGGGCGCAGGGCCTCGTCCAAAAGGAGGATCTCCTTGTTGTTGCAGGGGCGGCCGATGGGCACAGGTTCCCCGTCGGCGAAGTCCCGGTCCACGGGATACCAGGCGCTGTCCACGGTGACCTCGGTGGGGCCGTAGAGGTTTGTGATCTCCGCCTTTGGCAGGGCACGCCGCCAGCGGTTGAGATCGCTTGCCAGCATGGCCTCCCCTCCGGCGGTGATCTTGTTCACACACCGGGGCGGGTGCTTTTCCAGCACGCCGGAGCAGGCCACCAGGTGGAAGGCCGAGGTGGCCCAGGAAAGGGTGGTGACCCCCTTTTCCTCCAGGGCCCGGGTGAGCAGCACCGGCATGGAGAAACAGCGCTTTTCCAAAATGTGGGTGGTGGCGCCGGTCTTCAGGGTGGTGTAAATGTCCTTGACAGAGAGGTCAAAGAAAAAAGGCGCCTGGTTCCCCAGCACATCCTCCTGGGTGATACCCACCGCCGGGACGTACCAGTCCGCGAAGTCTATGACGCTCCGGTGGGAGAGGACAATCCCCTTGGGCACCCCTGTGGAACCGGAGGTGAAGATCAGATACACCGGGTCCGTGTCCAGCATTTGGCCGCGCACCTGCCCCAGGAGCTCCTCCTCCGCCGGGGCGGCGGCCAGCTCCTCCAGGGCAAAGCAGGGCCAGCGCCCCGAAAAGGCCTCCCAGAGGGCGGGGGCGGGCTCGGGGAACACCAGGGCCGCCGGGTCCAGCTTTTCCAGCTGCAAGGCCATCCGGGCCAAGGGCATGGAGCTGTCCACGGGCACGTAAAAATTCCCGCTGTAGAGGACGCTGAAAAAGCCCGCCAGCGGCCCCACCGAGCGCCCGGTGAGCACGGCCACAGGGCGGTTGCGCCCCTGCAGGCGCCGGGCCAAGGCCGTGCCGCCCCTTTGGGCACAGTCCAGCAGCTCCCGGAAGGTGAGCCGGCCCTTCCCGTCGGCGAAGGCCGTCTTGTCCGGCAGGCGCCGGGCGGTCTCCTCCAAATATTCCAGTACGTTTTTCTGCATGAGTCCACCTCTGGGGGGACTTCCCCCGCCGGAGCCAAAGGCTCCCTTTTCCGTCCCTCTATTATACCTTTCCCCCGTGCCCCTGTCAATTTCCTTTGCCGGTTTTTCAGGGGAAGGGAAAGGGCCGGGACTTCTCCCGGCCCTCTCCCCTATGCCCCCGCCCTGCCAGGGCGGTTTTTTACTTACAGGGCGAAATCCCCGTCTTGGAAGATCTGCACCTGCCGGCCGTCCTCGGTGGTGCCCACAATGGACAGGTCCGGGGTGCCGATCATGAAATCGATGTGGATGGCGGAGTCGTTGAACAGGTCCTCGTGCCCCTCGGGGGAGGAGTTGAGCCCCCGGCCCAAGGCCAGGTGGCAGCTGGCGTTTTCATCGATCAGGGTGGTGTAGTACACCAGGCCGCTCATGCTGATGGGGGAGTGGTACTCCACCAGGGCGGCCTCGCCCAGATAGCCGGCGTTCTCGTCGGTGTGGACCAGGGCCTCCAGCATCTCCTTGCCCTCTGTGGCCAAGACCTCCACCACCTTGCCCTTTTCAAAGCGGAAGCCGAAGTTTTCGATCCGCTTGCCTCCCAGCACCAGGGGGCGGGAGGCGTACACCACCCCGTTTGTCTCGTACTTGGCGGGAGTGGTGCAGATTTCCTCGGTGGGGATGTTGGGGGTAACGGAGACGCGGTCGGCGGGGCGGTCGTGGCCGAACTTGGACCAGGGGGTCAGGCCCACGGTGAGGTCGGTGCCGTTCGCGGCGGTGTAGTGGAGCTTTGTCAGGCGGAGCTCGTCCACCGCCTTGCCCCGGGCGGCCCGGGTGGCCCGGAAGTCCTCCCAGGTTTGGACCACGTCGTTATGCTCGTCGATGTTGCACAGCTTTAAGAGGATCTCCCACAGCTTTTGGAGGGCCTCTTCCCCTTTTTCATCCAGGATGTACTCGGCCCACTCCACCGTGGGCACCATGGCGATCAGCCATTGGCAGTGCTTTTCCCGGCTGGCCCGGCGCATGATGTTGCGCACCCCGTCCACATGGGCGAAGATGGCGTTGGAGTCCTTTTCGGACACGTCTTCCATCAGCTTGGGGTTTACGCCCTCTAGGCGCACATAGCAGGCGCCCTCGTCCAGGTACTTCTGGTACATATCCCGCTCCCAGTCCTCCACCCGGCGCAGGTCCTCGTGGGGACGGTAGCGTGCAGCCACCTTCAGGTTGGGCTCGTCCAAGTAGTTGATCACCACGTTGCCAGCGCCCAGCTTGTAGCACTCCTCGGCAAAGATGCTGGTGAACTGCCAGCCCTCGATGGCGGCCTCCACCAGGACCGTCTGGCCCTTCTGGACGTTGAGGCCCACCCGGGCCAGGGTGTAGGCGTACTTGCGTTTCATCTGTTCCAGATCCATGGGATCCTCCTCCTTTTGCGCTTTGTCTTGCTACCCCATTATACCCCAGAAACCCCCCGTTGTAAACAGGGGAAGGGGGCTAGTCACCGGGGGATCCGGCTCTCCAGCTCCTCGCAGAGGGCCTGGGTGGCCGCCGGGTCGGGGCCGTTTAGGACCACCGTGCCCCCTTTTGTCTCCAGCACCAGGCAGGCCTCGCAGGAGGCGAAGGTGTAGCGGGTGTAGCCCCCGTAGAGCTCGTTTTCAAAGCTGCCCAGGGAGACCTTGAAATTTCCCAGTCCGTTGGTGCGCAGGCCGGCGGCCTCCCGGGAGGGGTCCTCTGGGAAGTACTCCAGGGAGGAGATCTCCCCGTAAGGGATGGTCAAGTCCCCCCAGCCCGTGGCGTCCACGGTGAGGGCGTCCTCCCCCAAGACGTACCGGATGTCCCCGGAAAAAAGGCTCCAGGCCAAAAAGCCGCAGAAGGCAAGCGCCAGGACCGCGATGAGCGCCACGCTTCGGGCCTTGACGGGGCTTTCCACCGCCTTCCCCGCCGCCACCTGCCCTTTGTAGAACCGGTAGGAGTACCGGGTGGGCAGGGCCACCATCAGGGTGAGGAGGACAAGCCACAGCGCCAGCACCACCCCCACGCTGGGGATGAGGGACGCCGCCATCAGCGCCAGGCCCCCCGCAAACCAGAGCTTCCCGGCATAGCGGTGGGTGGCGTTCCAGTTTTCCTCGCTTTCCAGGGTCCACTTCACCCGGATGCCCATGGCGCCATTCTGTTTGATTTTGGGCATATAGTTGCCGATGAGCAGGAACATTCCCCCCATGAAAAAGGTGACCAGGGAGGTGACGAGGGTGGCGGAGTCGCTCCTCTTCAGGACGAGCTGAAAAAGTATCCCCAGCAGCAGGGACAGGGCCGGGAGAGTCCAGATTACCAGGCCCAGGGCCTTGGGGCTCTGCCCTTTGCCCCGGTTGGCCCAGAACACCGCCAGCACCACCAGCCACTGGGTCAAGAGCAAAATGAGCGGCTGCCAGAGGAAGGCCGCCTTCCCCAGCAGGGCCGCCGGCAGGATGGGCAGCAGCGTGACCAGGGAGGAAAGGGCCAGCTGCCACCGGTTCTTCTTGAGCATCTCTTTCACAGGTCATTCTCCTTTCAGCTGGGAAATCCACAGCAGCACTTCCTCCAACACGGAAGCGTTCAACTCGTAGTAGATAAACTTCCCCTCCCGCCGGTCCCGGATCAGGTCCGCCTCCTTGAGCACGGACAGGTGCCGGGAGACGGAGGCGGCGGTGACGGGAAAGCGCTCGCCGATCTCCCCGGCGGAGAGGGGGCCCTCCTTGAGCAGGTTCAAAATCTCCCGGCGGATGGGGTCCGCCAGGGCCTTCATGGTGCGTTGCAGTCCCAAAATGGCCTCCTTTCCCTTACGTTTAACATTTAACCTAATTGTTAATTATAATGTACCAAACGAACCCGGGTTTGTCAAGGGGCGGGGGTGAAAAAGCCCCGGGGGCCTTTTCGCTGCTGCAAAGCTGGGCCAAGGGAAAACAGGGCAAAAAAAGATCCCGCAGGGGAAGGATGGCCCTGCGGGATCTCTCTGCCGACCGGCAATTTGTCAATCGGCAACTTTTACCCAATGTCCAGTTTCAGCAGACTGCTTTACGGCGTCGCAGACCCGTTCCACCCGATACCCTACCGCAAAGCTGGTGGAAGGCTGTTTGCCCTCTACCACAGCTTTGATAAACTCGTAGGTCTCGATGGACTTCAGCTCGCCATACCCGATGTTCATGCCGGGGATATTCCAGGTCACCTCGCCGTGGAAATGGGCGGGGCCGGTATAGATGGTCTTGAAGCCCCTTCTGTCGTCCGGGTCGTTGGCAAAGCACACCTGCAGCTCGTTGAGCCTTTCGTAGTTGAAGTAAAGGCTCCCCAGGGACCCGTGGACCTCCACCGTGATGAAGTTGTTGCGGCCCCAGGCGTTCCGGGTGGCCTCGATGCTGCCCACCGCGCCGTTTTTGAAGCGCACCAGGAAGCTGTCCTCGTCGTCCACATCGACGGCTTTCCGCTTGGCGTCGGCCCCCAGCTTTACGGTGCCCAGCAGGTCCACGCCCCCCTCCTGGACCGGCCGCTCGGGGATGTAGGTCTTCATCATGCCGGTGACTTCGTCGATGTCCCCCGCCAGGTACTGGGCGATGTCGATCACATGGGAGGCGATGTCCCCCAGGGTGCCCGCCCCGGCGATGTCCTTCTGGAACCGCCAGGAAAGGGGCGAGGTGGGGTCGGCCGACCAGCTCTGGAGATAGGTGCACCGCACGTTGAAGAGCTGCCCGATGGCGCCCTCGTCGATAAACTTCTTGGCCAGGTCAATGGCCGGGACCCGCCTGTACTGGTAGGCGTTCATGGCGACAATCCCCTTTTGCGCCGCTTTCCCGGCGGCCTCCGCCATGGCCTTCGCGTCCTCCAGGGTGGAGGCGATGGGCTTTTCGCAGAGGACATGCTTCCCCGCGTCCAGGGCGGCGATGGCGATTTGGGCGTGGGCGTTATTGGGGGTGCAGACGCTCACCACGTCGATTTCGGGGTCGTTGACGATGTCCCGCCAATCGGTGCAGCACTTCTCAAACCCAAAGCGTTCCCGGGCGTCCGCCGCAATCTCGGGGACGATGTCGCAAATCGTCTTTAAAACCGGCACTGCCGGCGCCGGCCAAAAATACTTGGGCATATCGGAATAGCCAATGGAATGGGCCTTCCCCATAAACCCGGCGCCCACAAGACCTACGTTCAGCTTTTTCATAGTGGAGATCCTCCCTGCTTGATGATTTTGTCTTTCCCCGCCCGGCCGGGGCGGGATGAAGGGGCGTTACGCCAGTTTCCCTTTCAGGAAGTCGAAGGAGGTCTTGCAGGCCTGCTCCGGGTCGCCGGAGAAACCGTCCGCCTCCACCAGGTAATCCCCTTTATACCCTTTTTCCTTCAGGAACCTCAAGACCCCGTCGATGTCCACGCTTCCCGTGCCCAGGGGGGCAAACCCTTTTTCGTCCAGGTCCTTCAGGTGGACAAAGGAGATCCTGTCGTAATACTTTCGGACGATTTCCAAGGGGTCCCCGCCCCCTGCCGCCAGATGGGCCAGGTCCGGGCAGATCTTGATGTCGCTTACGGAAAAGAGCTTGTCAATCTGCTCCGGCTTTTCCGCCATGGACCCCAGATGGGGGTGGTAGCTGGCCTCAATGCCGTGGGCCGCGAAGACCTTCTCCGCCTCCTTCAGCCCTTTGGCCAAAAGCCGGTAGTCGCCCTCCTGGATCCCTTTCCCGCGGATGGCGCCGCCGCAAAAGGCCACGTAGGAAACGCCCACCTGCTCCGCCAAGGCGGCCACGGTCTCCATGTGGAACATCTCGTCCTCCAAGGCGTCCTGATAGATGAAGTTCGCCCCCACGCAGACGCTCATCATGCCGGCGTCATATCGGACCAGCATATCCTTGAGCACCTGTATGTCCGAGGTGTATTTTGTCAAGTTTCCCTCCAGCACCTCGATGTACCGGAACCCCGCTTTCGTGATCTTTTTCAGGGCCTCCTCGTCGTCGCAAAGGGTCAGGTACCGGATGTCCTTCACGCTTGTGACGCCGCCCCCTTCCCCCACCAAGGGGCCGAAGGCGTTTGTCATGTAACCCAGCTTCATGGCTGTCCTCCCATTTTTATTATTTGCGCAAATTTTTATTTGAGCTCATCATACTCCTCTCCAGTCTATCTGTCAGTCTTTTTTATGCGTTTCGGGCAGTTTCGTTTCTTTTGCCAAATAACACAGCAAACGCTTGGCTACTATTCCAGTCTTCCCTTGCTAAAAATGACGGGAACCCCCGGGCCGGGACAGTTCACTCCCCTCACCGGAGGCCAGAAACAGCAGAAAAAAGAAGAAGAGCCAAATATTTGCGCAAATTATTCTAATTCCGAATAACGCTTGGATACCTTAAGATAAAAAAAGCGGATGCGCTCCGTCTGCCGGAAGCGTATCCGCTTGGATTTTTGTAAATTTGCACCGTGTCCCGGCGAGGTCACTGCCTCACCGCGCCGCTCAGCTCCGCCGGGGGTTCCTCTTTGAAGATGGCCTTCCAGTTTTTCAGCAGGTTGTCCCGG
>CALWIE010000183.1 GCA_944380625.1 uncultured Clostridia bacterium | reverse complement strand
CCCCGGGCAGAGGGGAGAGGTCCACCATGTCACCAGAGCGGGCCATCTCCAGGGTCAGATCCCCGGTCTCCCGGCGGGTCATCCCCCGGAAGAAAATGGCCATCAGCAAGGCGCTGGCCTGGTAGTCGGGAATCTCCCCCCAGGTAAAGCCCTGGACGAAAAAGCGGATCTCCTCGCCGGTCAGTTCCCCGCCCTCCCGCTTCTTGTGGATGATGTCGTACATGCGCATGGGAAAACCTCCCTTTCTCCCGTTACAAATACAGGTTCATATACCAGGCGTCGAAGCCCTGGCCGTCCACCTTCATGACATTGCGGTATAGGCCCAGCTTCTCAAAGCCCAGGCGCTCATAGAGGGCCAGGGCCCGGGTGTTGTCGGCGCGCACCTCCAGCTGGAGGACCTCCAGCCCCGCCTCCCGTGCAAACCCAATGAGGGCCTCCATGGCCCGGCGGCCAATGCCCAGGCCCCAGAAGTCCTTCCCCACGGTGACGGACAAGCCGGCCCGGTGGGCCACCCGCTCCCGGGCGGTGAGGGCGTCGCAGGAAGAGATGGACGCAAGCTCTTCCCCCACAAACCCCAAAAGCAGCAGGGATTTTTCCTCCCGGCGCTGTTTTTCCAAAAAGGCCCGCTCCCGCTCCAGGGGCACGGGGAAACCGTTTTCCCCAAAGAGCAGGTTGTCCGACTCCCCGCCCACCCGGTTGAGATAGGGAAGGACCTGGGAGGCGTCGTCCCCCTCCGCCTCCCGGAGGAACAGGGAACGGCCGTCCTTTAGGGTGTGGGTTTGGGGTGAAAACTTCATGGGAGAATCTCCTTCCTATAAAGGGCGCCTCAGAAGCGTCCCCTCACTGCAAATTCCCGGGGCCGAAGGCCTGGGGCAGCAGCTCCTCCAGGGTGTAGGCCTTTACGGCGCCGCCGGCGGTCAGGAGGATCTCAAACCCCGGGGCGCAGAACTCCGCCATCACCTGGCGGCACACGCCGCAGGGGGCGCAGGGCTCACAGGGCTCCTCCCCCGCCTTGCCCCCCACCACGGCAATGGCCTTGAACTGCCGCTTGCCGTCGTTTACCGCCCGGAAAAAGGCGGTGCGCTCGGCGCAGCAGGTGGCGGTCAAGCCCGCGTTTTCAATGTTGCACCCGGCGTACACCGACCCGTCGGCGCACAGCAGGGCCGCCCCCACCGCAAACCCGGAATAGGGACAGTAGGCGTTCTTCCGGGCCTCTTTGGCCCGCTCCACCAAAGCCAGGCGCAGGGCGTCCTTCTGTTCCATCACAGCCCTGCCTCCTTTGCCAGCTTTACCAGGCGGCTGGTACCCAGCCGCTGCGCCCCCAGGGAGAGGAAGGCCTCAGCGTCCTCCTTGGTGGAAATGCCTCCCGCAGCCTTCACCTGCACCTGGGAAGCCGTATGCGCCCGAAGGAGGGCCACGTCCTCCCGGGTGGCGCCGCCGGTGGAAAAGCCCGTGGAGGTCTTGATATAGTCCGCCCCGGATTCCGAGACAACCTGGCACAGCCGGATTTTCTCCTCCTGGGTGAGCAGGCAGGTCTCGACAATCACCTTGAGCACATGCCCCCCGCAGGGAAACTTGACCGAGCGGATCTCTTCCAGCACCTGGTTGTAAAGGCCATCCTTCACCCAGCCCAGGTTTACCACCATGTCGATCTCATCGGCGCCGTTTTCCACGGCGTTTTGGGCCTCGAAGCACTTGCCGGCGGTGGTGTTGTACCCGTTGGGGAAGCCGATCACCGTGCAGATAGGCACCCGCCCGGCGGCGTATTGAGCCGCCTGCTTCACATAGGAGGGCGGGATGCACACAGAGGCGCACCCGTAGCGGGCGCCCTCCTCCACAATATTCCGGACGTCCTCCCAACGGGCCTCCTGCTTTAAAAGGGTGTGGTCCACATGGGAGAGGATCTCCTTCCACTCCATCTTGCCCCTCCTTTCAGGCGGTGCCCGCCAGGATGATCCGGGAGAGCTCCTCCCGGGTGGGCAGGCCTTCGTTGTCGCTGCGGTGGGTGATCTGGATGGCCCCGATCACATTGCCCCGGAAAGCGGCCTCCTCCAGGGTTTCCCCTTCGGCCAGGGCGCTGATAACCCCGGCGGCAAAGCCGTCCCCGGCGCCTACGGTATCCACCTTTTCCCGCACCGGGAAGGCGGGGGAATACCCTGTCTTCCCCCCTTTTTCCGAGAAATAGGCCCCCTCGCCTCCCAGCTTGACCACCACGTTTTTCACCCCCAGGCCGTGGTAAAAGGCCGCCACCCCTTCGGGAGTGGACTCCCCGGTGAGGATTTTCCCCTCCCCCAGGCCCGGCAGGACCGTCTCCGCCCCTTGGGCCAGCTCGTTTAGGGTGGAGACCATCTTCTCCCGGCTCTCCCACAGCTGGGGCCGCAGGTTGGGGTCGAAAGAGATGGGCAGCTCCAGTGCCTCGGCCCGGCGGATGAGCCGCCGGACAGCCCCCAGGGCGCTCTGGGACACGGCGGGGAAAATCCCCGTCACGTGCAGGCGCTCACAGCCGAACAGGTCCAGCCCGTCGATGTCGTGGGCGGTGATCTGGGAGGCGGCGGAGCCCTTCCGGTAGTAGGCGATGTCCGGGTCCCCCTGGGGGGTGAAACTCTTCATCATAAACCCGGTGAGGGCCTCCCCGGTCTGCATCACCAGGTCGGTGGCGATGCCGTTGTGCCGCATGCCGTCCAGGATCCGCTCCCCCAGGGGGTCAAAGCCCAGGCGGGTGCAGTAGGCGGGGGTGTGGCCCAGGCGGGCCAAGCCCACCGCCACATTGTACTCCGCCCCGGCGATGGAGGAGGTAAAGTGCTCCGCCTCGCTGAGGGCCCCGGGCCCATCGGCCATAAACAGCCCCATGGGCTCGCCCATCAAAATGATCTTCATGGCAAACCCTCCTTTACCCTTCGGGCACCGTGGTCTTAACCACCGTGCAGGCCCCCCGCAGGGATACCTTTCCTGTGCCGGCGGGCGCCAGGACGCTGTCCCCAGCCTTGAGCTCTAAGGCGTTCTCCGGGCCCTCCAGGACGCCGCAGCCCTCTGTGACCAGCAGGGAGGCAAAGCTGTCCCCGCCCACCTCCAAGGTCAGGGCCTCTTCCACCTGGAGCTTTTCCACAGAGAAGTACTTGCACTCCCCCAGCTTCTGGACGGTGCCCCCGGCCAGAGGCTCCACCGGGCCCTGGTGGCCCCCAGTGTCCGAGGGGCGGAAGTCGGACACGGCCAGGGCCTTTTCCACGTGGAGCTCCCGGGGTTTGCCGTCGGCGCCCCGCCGGTCGTAGTCGTAGACCCGGTAGGTGCAGTTGGAGTTCTGCTGGATTTCGCAGATCAAAATCCCCGCCCCAATGGCGTGGATGGTCCCCGACTGGATGAAGAACACGTCCCCGGGGTGTACGTCCACCTTGTTTAAGACCTCCAGCACAGTGTTGTTCTCAATGCGCTCCCGGAACTCCTCCTTGGTCACCGGGCGGTTCACGCCAAAGTACAAAAAGGCCCCGGGGTCGCAGTCCATCACGTACCACATCTCCGTCTTTCCATACTCCCCTTCCACCTTCAGGGCATACTCGTCGCTGGGGTGGACCTGGATGGAGAGGGGGTCCTTCGCGTCGATGAATTTGATGAGCACCGGGAAATTCTCAAAGGCGGCGGCGTTTTTGCCCAGGGCCTGGGGGAACTTTTCAAAGTACTGGCTCAGGGAGAGGCCTCCGTACTCCCCCCCGGCGATGACGCTCTCCCCCGCCGGATGGGTGGACAGCTCCCAGCTCTCCGCCACCTTGTCGAAATCGCAGGGCTTGCCGTACACGTCCCGCAGCTTGGTGCCCCCCCACAGGTAGTCCTTAAAGGCGGGCGATAATCTTTCCAGTTTCATAGAGAATCCTCCTAACGATGGTTGCAAAGCTGAGATCCTTTGTAACCGAATTGACACGGACAAAATCTACTCTTTATGGTATACTATTTTTAGGAAAAACGCAAACCTTTTTCGTCAAGGGAAGGAGGAGATCCCTGTGAAAAGGAAACTTGCCATTTTGCCCCTTGCCCTGCTGTTCTGCCTGCTTTTGCCCCTGCCCGCCGCCGCCAACGCGGCGGAACCCCCCAGGCTCTCGGTGGTGGTGCAGAACCCGCCGGAGGACCTGGAGCTCTCTCTGGTGTTTTCCTGGCAGGGCCGCGAAGAGCCTGTCCGGGCCGACGCCTACCAGGTCGCCTGGGAGGGATACTACCTCTTCCGGCCCTGGGGCTTCCCGGACTTTTGGGCCTGGTCCGCCCCCGAAGGCATGGAGACCTCCCTCCTTGTAGAGGCCGGCGGGAAGAGCTTTTCCCTGCCCATCGACCCCCAGATCCTGAGCCAGGGCACCGGTAGCTATTACAACAACCTGTGCGTGCTGGACCTACAGGCCCAAACCCTCACCCCCGGCGTCCCCTGGTGGCGGCAGCCGCTGCTGGTCTGCCTGCGGGTGGGGCTGACGCTGCTTTTGGAAGGGCTTGTGTTCCTCTTCTTCGGCTACCGGCAGCGCCGCAGCTGGCTTATATTCCTGGGGGTAAACCTTGTCACCCAGCTGGGGGTGAACCTGTTGCTGCTGCACATGGCGGGCCCCTTCTACAACATGCGGGGCGGCATGGGGCTCTTGTTCTGGATGGTCTACCTCCCTGCAGAGCTCCTTGTTCTGGCCGTGGAAATAGGGGCTTTCCGCTCCCTGCTGCGGGAGAAAAGCAAAGGCCGGGCCACGGCCTGCGCCGCCTGCGCCAACCTTCTCAGCTGGGCCCTGGGAGGGGCCATGCTCACCTATTTGCCTTTCTGACCGGGAAAGGAGGCTCGCGCCGTGAAAAAACGCCTTTGCGCCCTGTGCGCCGCCCTGCTGCTGTGCTTGGCCCTGCCGGTGACGGTCTCGGCCAATTCGGTGGGGAACCCCTACCTGACCGTTCTGGTAGAGCATCCCCCCGCCGGTCTGGAGCTGACCCTCCTGGTGGAGAGCGAAGGCTCTCAGGAGACCCACGTCACAGAGGGGCAGACCATGCTGTGGGAGGGGTATTACCGCTTTTACAGCCACATCTGGAACCCCTGGTCCCCAGAGGGTTCCCCCCAGCCCACCGCCCTTTTGCAGGTGGATACGGGAATGGAGAGCTTCTCCCTTCCCGTGGAGCCCCAGGGGTTTACCTACGACGGCAACCTGGTCACCCTGGATCTTACCAACCGGCGGCTGCTGTACGGCCAGCCCTGGTGGAGGCCGCCGCTGCTCATCTCCCTCCGGGTGGTTTTGACCTTGGCCCTAGAGGGGGCCGTCTTCTGGCTGTTTGGCTACCGGACCCGCCGGAGCTGGCTGGTGTTCCTCCTTGTCAATTTGGTCACCCAAGGGGCGGTAAACGTGGCGATGCACTGCCTTCTCCCCACAGGGACAAGCATTTTCCTGGTGTTCGCCATGTTCTTCTACACCCCCATGGAGCTCGCCGTGCTGCTCATCGAGATAGCGGCCTTTGCCTTCCTGCTGAAAGAGCGCTCCCGGCGCCGGTCCGCCGCCTGCGCCGCCTGTGCCAACCTTCTCAGCTGGATCCTGGGAGGGCTGCTCATGGCGGCCTTCCTCCCCTTTTAAAAGCCCCCCGGCCCGTGGCCGGGCAGGACAATTCGCGCCATCGCTCGTTCCACTCGCTCTCTACTGCGATTGGGCCATGCGATGGCGCGATTTCTGCTTTTTCTGTAAAATGGCAGTTTCCTACCCGCCGGAAACTTGCACAGAACGACTCCGCCCTTGCCGCAGGCCCGTGGCCGCACAGGACAATTCGCGCCATCGCTCGCTCCACTCGCTCTCTACTGCGATTGGGCCATGCGATGGCGCGATTTTTGCTCTTTCTGTAAAACGGCAGTTTCCTACCCCTCGCGAACGTGCGTTTGCGAACTGCACAGCCCGAGCGTAAGCGAGCGGCCCACAGCGCGAATTGTCCCGTGCGGCCACCCGCCGCGGGGGCTGTGCCCCTGGCATGACGCATAGTCGCTCACTTGCGCTCCGCTCGCCGGTGCGGTTGGCCAGCTCATCGGCACGGTTGTTGTCTTTTTTGCAAAAGGGCAGTTTTCTACCCCTCGCGAACGTGCGCTTGCGAACTGCACAGCCCGAGCGCAAGCGAGCGAGTCTCGCCTGCCGGCTCGGTCGGTGCTGGACGGTGCCCACCGGGCACCAGCACCCCACAGCGCGAATTGTCCCGTGCGGTCACGCACCCAGGGCGCTCAAGACGGCGCTGGCCACGCCCCCCGCGCTTTCGATGCCGCCGGAGCCGTCTTCCACTAGCACGGCAAAGGCGTAGGGATACCGCTGGGAATCGCAGAAGCCAATCATCCAGCAGTTGGGGCCTTGGCCGTCCCCCACCTCGCCGGTGCCCGTCTTGGCGCAGACGTTCATCCCGTCGGGGAAGAGCCAGTCGCCGTAATAGTTTTCCACGTTCCCCCGGAGCAGGGTCTTCAGGTTCTGGGCCTCGGTGGCGGAGACCAGCTTCCGGCTGCCCCCGGTGAGGTTCTCCAGCAAATCCGTATCCTGGGTCAGGCGGGGCTCGGCGTACTCGCCCCCGTTGGCCACGGCCCCCATCAAAACCATCATGTGGTAGGGGTTCGCAAGGACCGTGTACTGACCCACCCCAGCCCAGCCCAGCTCGTTGCCGTTGGCCCCCGAAAGGTCTATCGAGCTCTCGGAGACAGGGACAGACCCAAAGCGGAAGGAGCGGTTAAAGCCCATCTCCTCGGCCTTTTCCTCCAGGGCCTCGGCCCCCAGGTCGTTGGCCAGCTGGGCGAAGTACACATTGCAGGAGTTCCCCAAGGCCGCCGCCATGTCCTGGGTGCCGTGGGCGTTCCCGTGAAGGCAGGTGACATCGCTGCCCTCCAGGGTGACGGCCCCGGAACAGTCGTAGGTGATGGAGCTCCAGGAGTCGGGATAGCGCTCCATGGCCGCGGCGGCGGTGACAATCTTAAAAATAGACCCCGGGGTAAAGGAGCCCGAGAGGGTGTTGTCCAGGTAGGCCCCCTTGTAAGCCTCGTTCGTCTCCAGGTCCTCGGGAGGGCTCTGAGGGTCAAAGGTAGGGGCGCTCACCTTGCAGAGGATCTCCCCCGTCTGATAGTTGTAGACCAGCACCGCGCCGTTTTTCCCGCCCAGGGCGTTGTAGGCCGCGGCGCAGGCGTTTTGGTCCACCGTCAGGGCGATGTTGCTCCCCAGGCGGTTGAAGACCGTGTCGTTGAGGCCGGTGACGATGTTGTAGCCGGAAAGGCGGCTGCGCATGGTGTACTGGACGCTGGTGCTGATGTACCCGGCGGAGTCCCCCACCGTGTGGAGCAGGGCCCGGCGGACGGACTCGTCGCCGCTGTACACCCGGTAGCCGTCCTGGGTGGTGGCCAAAAGGTTCCCGTCCCGGTCGGAGATGTCCCCCAGCTTCACGGTGGAGTTCTCTGCGTACACGTGGCCGTTATAGGGCTACATGGCCCACTGCCCCCCCTTGAGGGCCAGGTTCACCAGCAGATAGCCCAGCCCGCCCAAAAAGGCGGCCAAAAGCAGGTAAAGTACCATGGAGCGAAATCCTGTGGTGCGCATGGGTCATGCCTCCTTTCTGGAATGGCGCCCCCCCGCGGGCCGGGCGTGAGCCCCGCCCCGGGGCGCCCGGGCCTTGCGGGGCGGGGCCGGCTGCTCCCGCTCCTCCGGCGGCTCCCCCCTCCAAGAAGGAGGGGCGGGCGGGTCTTCCCGCAGGCTCTTCCGGCTGGCCCGGCGGGCGGCGTAGGTGCGCTCGTCCGAGGCCTTGAGGAAGGCCATCAGCCCCCAGACGGACACCATGCTGGAGCCCCCGGAGCTGATAAAGGGAAGGGTCACGCCGGTCAGGGGCAGCACGTCCGTGGCCCCAAAGGTGTTCAGCGCCGCCTGGAACAGGAGCATCCCCGCAGCGGCGCAGGCGGCGATGGAGAAGAAGGTGGAGCGGCTGCGGGTCACGTCGCTTCTGGCGTAGAAGATAAACAGCACAAAGGCCGAGAGCACCACCAGCCCCAAAAGGATCCCCTGCTCCTCGCAGAGCATGCCGAACACCAGGTCGCTGTCCGCGGCGAAAATGCCTCCCAGATAGCCGTTGCCCAGGCCCACGCCAAAAAAGCCGCCGCTGGCAATGTAGGTGAGCACCCTGGTCACCTGGTAGCCGTAGTCGTCGTTGATGTGCTCCCACACGTGGCCCCAGCCCATGAACCGGTCCAGCACATAGGGCTTGACCGCCAGCACCACAAACACCGCCAGCACCGCCCCCGCCAGCACCAGGGCGATGGTGCGTATGCTGCCGGAGCGCATGAAGGCGATGATCAGGAAGGTGGCAAAGAGGATCAGCGCCATGCCGAAGTCGGGCATCAGGGCCAAAAGGCCGATGCAGGCGCCGGTGAAGATCAAAAACTCCCCGATGTTCTTCTTGGTTTGCAGCCGGTCCAGGGTGGAAGTGCCCACAAAGATGAAGGCGATCTTTACAAACTCCGAGGGCTGCACGCTGACAGGCCCCAGGTAGATCCAGTTTTTCGAGCCGTAGGCCCCGGTGCCCACCACCAAGGTCAGGGCCAAAAGCCCCAGGGCCCCCAGGCCGATCCACAGCCGGCACCTGGCCACCCGGTCCATGTCGTCCATAAACCAGAGGAGAAAGCAGAACAGGAAGATCCCCAAAAGCAGGGCCGCCAGCTGGGAGATTACCCCGCCCAGGTCGAAGGAGGCGAGCAGCTGGATGCCAATGCCCGAGAGGAGCAGGGCCACCGTTTCAATCTCAAAGCTGACCCGGTGCAGCACCGCCATGGAGAAGATGTAGAGCCCCCAGCCCGCCACGGTGACCACCCCGAAGGGCACAAGCTGCTCCAGGGCGAGGGACTCCCCGCCCAAAACCCCCTGGGCCGCCATGAGAAGGTGGACCAGGGTGGTGACCAGCATCAGCCGGAAGGGGGAGGCCGCCTCCCGGGAGAAGCCCGTAAAGGTCCGCCGGCGCTCCCGGGGCGGGACGTCGGTGTTCCACATGGTCAGGGTGGTGGAGCCCAGGGTGATCCGGTCGCCGATGTTCACAAGGGCCCGGCCCTCCACCCGGCGGCCGTTGACCTGCACCCCGGATTTGGAGCCGGTGTCGCAGATAAACCACCCTTCGTCCCGGCGCAGGAGCACCGCGTGGTCCCGGCTGGCGGTGGCGTCTGGAAGGTAGATGTCGCAGCTTTTGCTGCGGCCAATGGAGTTCTCCCAGTAGAGCACGGGGAACCGGGCCCCCGAGGCCTCGTCCCACAGCATGATGACCGGGTCCCGGCGGCGCTGGCCCTTTTTAGAGGAGGTGTAGCACCGCCACACCACATACAGGGCAAGCAGGGGCACCAGGGCCCGCACAAGCAGCAGCGCCGTGGGCAGCACCCCGGACTGGATCACCCCCGCCAGGGTTTCCATCACAGTTTCCACTTTTTCTCATCCCCTTTCCCGAAGGCGGGTCAAAGGCCCTCAGCGGTCCTCCCGCAGGGGCGCCATTTCGCCGCTGGTCTTGGGGATTGTACCGCTGGGCACAAGGCCCCGCACCATGGAGAGCGGGTACACCCGGGAGTTTTTCCCCACCACGGTGCCAGGGTTTAAAACGCTGTTGCACCCCACCTCTACGTGGTCCCCCAGCATGGCCCCAAACTTCTTCAGGCCCGTCTCCAACCGGCGGAACCCCACCCGCACGGTGACAGGGGTCTTGTCCTGCTTCACATTGGAGGTCAGGGCCCCGGCCCCCATATGGGACTTATACCCCAAAATGGAGTCCCCCACGTAGTTGTAGTGGGGCACCTGGACATTGTCGAAGAGGATCACGTTTTTCAGCTCTGTGGAATTGCCCACCACGCAGTGGGCCCCCACCAGGGCGTTGCCCCGGATAAAGGCCCCGGGGCGCACCTCGGTTTCCGGCCCGATGACGCAGGGGCCAGCGATGTAGTTGTTGGGGTAGATCTTGGCGGTCTTGTGGATCCACACGTCCTCCCCCCGGCGCTCGTACTCCTCCGGGGAGAGGGTCTCCCCCAGCTGCCGGATAAAGGCGCCGATCTCCGGCAGCGCCTCCCAGGGGTACTCCACCTTTTCCAGCAAGGGCGCGGCGGCGGTGTGGCTCAAGTCGTACAGGG
>CALWIE010000182.1 GCA_944380625.1 uncultured Clostridia bacterium | reverse complement strand
ACAAGAGCAGCGGCCTGTTCGCCATGAACTTCGCCAAGGATTCCGGCTCCCGGCAGCTGATCCTCGCCGAGGGCTATATGGACGTGATCGCCCTGCATCGGGCGGGGTTTACAAACGCCATCGCCTCTTTGGGCACCTCTCTCACGGAGGAGCAGGCCCGGATCATCCGCCGCTACGCCGACGAGGCGGTCATCTGCTACGATTCCGACGAGGCCGGGCGGCGGGCCACCCAGCGGGCCATCCCCATCCTGAAGAAGGCGGGGCTGCTGGTGCGGGTGGTCACCGTGCCGGGCAACAAGGACCCGGACGAGTTTTTCCGCTCCGACCCCCAGGACGGGCCGGTGCGGTTCCGCCGGCTGCTGGAGCAGAGCGGCAACGACACCGAGTACCGGCTGGACACCCTGCGGGAAAAGCACGACCTCTCCACTGACGACGGGAAAAAGCGCTACCTCCAAGAGGCGGTGGAGCAGGTGCTGGGCGCCCTGGGGGACCCCATGGAGCAGGACCTGTACGCCGGCAGGCTCAGCGAGGAGACCGGCGTGGGCAAGGAGAGCATTTTGGCCTCCGCCAAACGGGCGGCGGGGTTCCGGGCCCGGCAGCGCCGGCGGGAGGAGCTCCGCTCCCAGCAGCAGGTGGCGGCCGCCCGCACGGTGGCCAACCCGGACAAGGGCAAGCATATGCGGGCCGCCCTGGCGGAGGAGGGGATACTCGCCTACCTTTTCCGCCACCAGGACAAGGCGGGGGCCCTCCGGGGGGCCCTGCCCCCGGAAAACTTCGTCACCCAGTGGGGGCGCAGAGTATACCTTTTGCTATTGGGCAAGACTAAACAGGGCGAAATCACCCTCTCCGACCTGGCGGGGGATCTCTCCGGGGAAGAGCTTTCCGAGCTTTCCCGGGTCCTGGCGGAGCACCGGGACGCCCCTCCCACCTGGGAGGACGTGGAGGGCTTTCAAAACATCCTCCGGCGGGAGGGGGCTTTTTCCAGCCCCCAGGAGATCCAGGGGGCCTCGCGGGAGGACCTGCGGCGCTATCTGGAACAGCTGCGCAGTCAAAAGTAAGGGGAAACCCTTTGGAATAAGAAAGGAATGGTTACAATATGGCGGCACAACCGGACAAGAAGACGGTCATCAAAGATCTTTTAGAGCTGGGCAAGGGCAAGGGCCAGCTCTCCACCAAGGAGATTTTGGACGCCCTGGGGGAGCTGGACTTCGACCCGGAGCAGATTGAAAAATTCTACGACACCCTGGAGTCCCAGGGCGTGGAGATTGTGGAGGACTTCGAGGACATCTCCATCGACGAGGAGGAGCTGGCCAAGGCCGAGGGCATCGACACCCTGGACCCCGGTGTGGGCGCCGAGGGCGTTTCCATCGACGACCCGGTGAAGGTCTACTTAAAGGAGATCGGCCGGGTGCCCCTTTTGACCCCCGACGAGGAGGTGGATCTGGCGGTGCGCATCTCCAACGGGGACGAGGCTGCCAAAAAGCGCCTGTCCGAGGCGAACCTCCGGCTGGTGGTCAGCATCGCGAAACGCTACCTGGGCCGGGGCATGCAGTTTTTGGATCTGATCCAGGAGGGCAATTTGGGCCTTATCAAGGCGGTGGAGAAGTTCGACTACACCAAGGGCTTTAAATTCTCCACCTACGCCACCTGGTGGATCCGCCAGGCCATCACCCGTGCCATCGCCGACCAGGCCCGCACCATCCGCATCCCCGTCCACATGGTGGAGACCATCAACAAGGTGAAGAAGGTCTCCTCCCAGCTGCTCCACGCCAACGGCCGGGAGCCCAGCGCCGAGGAGATCGCCGAGGAGCTGGACATGCCCGTGGACAAGGTCCGGGAGATCATGCGGGTGGCCCAGGAGCCTGTCTCCCTGGAGACCCCTATCGGCGAGGAGGAGGACAGCCACCTGGGGGACTTCATCCCCGACGACGACGCCCCCGCCCCGGCGGACGCGGCCTCCCACACCCTTTTGAAGGAGACCCTGGGCAACGTGCTGGACTCCCTCACCCCCCGGGAGGAGAAGGTCCTGCGCCTCCGCTTTGGCCTGGAGGACGGCCGCTCCCGCACCTTGGAAGAGGTGGGCAAGGAGTTCAACGTCACCCGGGAGCGCATCCGGCAGATCGAGGCCAAGGCCCTGCGGAAACTCCGCCACCCCAGCCGCAGCAAAAAGCTCAAGGACTTCCTGGACTGACCAAACAGTGGAGCTTAGAACCCTATGGTGATGACATTGGAGGCGGACTACGCCGTCCGCATTGTGGAATACCTGACAAAGCACCCGGAGCGCCGCGACGCCAAAACCATCTCCGAGGAGACCCAGATCCCCCTGCGCTTTTCCCTGAAGATCCTCCGGGAGCTGGTGGCGGAGGGGATGGTCTGCTCCTTCAAGGGGGCCAAGGGGGGCTACACCCTGGCAAAGCCTCCGGAGGAGATCACCCTGCGCCAGGTCATCGAGCTGGTGGAGGGGCCCTATATGCTCTCCCGCTGCCAGAAGGAGGAGTACAGCTGCGGCAGAGGCCGCTGCCGCCTGCACAAGATCTACGAGAGCATCTCCGAGGACGTCCGCCGGGAGCTGGACTCCTACACCTTCGCCATGATCTGCGCCCCGGAGCCCTGCGGCTGCGCCGGGGACGGGGAGGAAACATAAGCGAGAAAAAACACACCTGCCGGCAGGGCGGGTGTGTTTTCTCTTTCCCCTGGGGGAGGAAAAGAAAAAATCCGCCTGAAAAGGCGGAAACTTTACAAAGGGACCTTGACAAACCCAAATATTTGTCCTATACTATTATACTGCATCATCATGGGTAGGACTATCACTTGCACATTTTTGTAAAGTATAGCACAAGGTTCTGAGAGAATCAAGTGTGTGGCGGGAAAAATGTGTTTTTTTGTGGAAAATGCTCCTGCCCTCGGGAATTGTGCCGCGGCGGGAGGCACGGTGGGGCCGCCGCAGGCGTAAAGGAAAAATAACAAGGATTGGAGTGGCTGAGCCAATGGTGAATGTGAAACCGGTTCAATTGGGCAAGAATACTCGGATGAGCTTTGGCAAAATCGAGGAAGTCCTGAAGATGCCGAACCTGATCGAGGTCCAGAAAAACTCTTACAACTGGTTCCTTACAGAGGGCCTGCGGGAGGTTTTCAAGGACGTCTCGGGCATTACGGACTTCAACAACAACCTTGTGCTCGATTTTGTGGACTACAAGCTCGACGACAAGCCCAATTACAGCGTGTCCGAATGCAAGGAACGAGACGCCACTTACGCCGCGGCCCTGCGGGTGACCGCGCGCCTGCTCAACAAGGAGACAGGGGAGATCAAGGAGTCCGAGGTCTTCATGGGCGACTTCCCCCTGATGACCGCCAGCGGCACCTTTGTCATCAACGGCGCGGAGCGCGTCATTGTCTCCCAGCTGGTCCGGTCCCCCGGCGTGTACTTCAAAATGGACTACGACCGCTCCGGCAAGGAACTGTTCTCCTCCACCATCATCCCCAACCGGGGCGCCTGGCTGGAGTACGAGAACGACGTCAACGACGTGTTCTACGTGCGCATCGACAAAAACCGCAAAATCCCCATCACGGTGTTCATCCGCTGCTTAGGCCTGGGCACCGACCAGGAGATCCTGGACTTCTTTGGCGACGACGATAGGATGCGCGCCACCATTGAGAAGGATACCTGTAAAACCATGGAAGAGGCGCTGTTTGAGATCTACCGCAAGCTGCGCCCCAGCGAGCCCCCCACCATCGAGAGCGCCCAGGCCCACATCCACGGCCTATTCTTCGATCCCCGCCGCTACGACCTATCCCGGGTGGGCCGCTACAAGTACAACAAAAAGCTCCGCCTGGAGGGGCGCCTTGTGGGCCAGGTGCTGGCCCAGCCCGTGGCCAACCCCAACACCGGGGAGCTGATGGCCGAGGCCGGCCAGACCGTCACCAAAGAGCTTGCCGACCAGATGGACGACGCCGGCGTTACCGTGGCCGTGGTCACCGTGGGCGACCGGGAGGTCAAGGTGATCTCCAACGGCATGGTGGACATCCAGAAGTACGTGGATTTTGACGCCAAGGCCGAGTGCGGCATCAACGAGCGGGTGTGCCACCGGGTGCTCATGGAGATCCTGGAGTCCGCCCAGGGCGGGGAAGAGCTCAAGGAGGCCATCCGGGCCCGCCGGGCCGACCTGATGCCCAACCACATCACCGTGGACGACATCTTCGCCTCCATCAACTATATGAACTGCCTGGCCATGGGTCTGGGCACCACCGACGACATCGACCACCTGGGAAACCGGCGCATCCGGTCTGTGGGCGAGCTTTTGCAGAACCAGTTCCGCATCGGCTTCTCCCGCCTGGAGCGGGTCATCCGGGAGCGCATGACCCTCCAGGCCCAGGACCTGGAGACCCTGACCCCCCACAGCCTCATCAACATCCGTCCCGTGGTGGCCGCCATCAAGGAGTTTTTCGGTTCCTCGCCCCTTAGCCAGTTCATGGACCAGACCAACCCCCTGGCCGAGCTGACCCACAAGCGCCGCCTGTCCGCCCTGGGCCCCGGCGGCCTGTCCCGGGACCGGGCCAGTTTCGAGGTCCGGGACGTCCACTACACCCACTACGGGCGCATGTGCCCCATCGAGACCCCGGAAGGTCCCAACATCGGCCTGATCTCCTACCTGGCCACCTTTGCCCGCATCAACGAGTACGGCTTCATCGAGGCCCCCTTCCGCAAGGTGGACAAGGAGACCGGCATCGTCACCAAGGAAGTAGTCTACATGACCGCCGACGTGGAGGACGAGTTCATTGTGGCCCAGGCCAACGAGCCCCTGGATGAGGAGGGCCGCTTTGTCCACAGCAAGGTGGTGGGCCGTCACCGGGACGAGTTCGTGGAGGTAGACGCCTCCCAGGCGGACTACATGGACATCAGCCCCCGCATGGTGGTCTCCGTGGCCACCGCCATGATCCCCTTCCTGGAGAACGACGACGCCAACCGCGCCCTGATGGGCTCCAACATGCAGAAGCAGGCCGTGCCGCTGCTCAAGACCGAAAGCCCCATTGTGGGCACCGGCATGGAGTACAAGGCCGGCGTGGACTCCGGCGTGTGCGTGCTGGCAAAGCGGGGCGGCGTGGTCAAGTCCGTCAGCGCCAACCTGGTGCGGGTCACCGCCGACAACGGGGACATCGACGACTACGAGATCATCAAGTTCCAGCGTTCCAACCACAGCACCTGCATCAACCAGGTCCCCGTGGTCTCCGTGGGGGAGAGAGTGGAAGAGGGCGACGTGATCGCCGACGGCCCCGGCATCAAGAACGGCGAGATCAGCCTGGGCAAAAACGCCCTCATCGGCTTTATGACCTGGGAGGGCTACAACTACGAGGACGCCGTCCTCTTAAATGAAAAAATCGTCCGGGA
>CALWIE010000181.1 GCA_944380625.1 uncultured Clostridia bacterium | reverse complement strand
CCTATCGGATTTTGTAGTGAAAGGATCTGGAAACATGGCTATTCGGAACATTGTGAAATTTGGCGACGAGGTCCTGGAAAAGGAATGCCGCAAAGTGGAGAAGTTCGACGACCGGCTTCACCAGCTGCTGGAGGACATGGAAGAGACCCTGGCTTACGCCAACGGCGCCGGCCTGGCCGCGCCCCAGGTGGGGATTCTCCGGCAGGTGTGCGTGGTGGACGTGGGGGAGAGCCCCATCGAGCTGATAAACCCCGAGATCATCGCCACGGAAGGGGAGCAAAACGGGGCGGAGGGCTGCCTTTCCTATCCGGGGGAGTACGGCCTTGTAAAGCGCCCCATGAAGGTGACCGTCCGGGCCCAGGACCGGGACGGCAACTGGTTTGAGAAGACCGGCGAAGCCCTATGCGCCCGGGCTTTCTGCCATGAGATCGACCATCTCCACGGCATCCTCTTCACCTCCCACGTCAGCCGAATGCTGACTCCCGAAGAGCTGGAGAGCGGCGCCGCAGATGAGGACTGAGGGAGAACCTATGCGAATTGTATTTATGGGCACCCCGGACTTCGCGGTGCCCTCCCTGAAAATTCTGCTGGAACACGGGCATGATGTGTGCGCGGTGTACACCCAGCCGGACAAGCCCAAGGGCCGGGGCCACAAACTCCAGGCCCCCCCTGTAAAGGAGCTCGCCTTGGAGCACTGCATCCCCGTGCTTCAGCCCCTTTCCCTCCGGGACGGGGAAGTCCAAGAGGGGATCCGGGCCTGGGGCGCCGACGCCCTTGTGGTGGTGGCCTACGGGAAAATCCTCCCCAAGGCCGTTCTGGAAATGCCCCGGTTGGGGTGTATCAACGTTCACGGCTCCCTGCTGCCCAAGTACCGGGGGGCTGCCCCCATCCAGTGGACAGTGCTCAACGGCGACAAAGTTGCCGGCGTCACCACCATGTTCATGGGCGAGGGCATGGACACCGGCGACATGCTCCTAAAAGCGGAGACTCCGGTGGGGGAGGAGGAGACCTCCGGCCAGCTGTTCGACCGCCTGAAGGATTTGGGCGCTGGGCTGCTGATAGAGACCCTGGAGCGTTTGGAGCAGGGAACGCTTGTCCCCATCCCCCAAAACGAGGCGGAGGCCACCAGGGCCCCCATGCTCTCTAAGGAGCTCTCCCTGGTGGATTGGACAAAGCCTGCCCAGGAAATCCACGACCTGATACGGGGCCTAAACCCCTGGCCCTGCGCCGTCTCTTATCTGGACGGAAAAAAGCTGAAGCTCTTCGCCTCCCGGGTGCGGGAGGGCAGCGGCCAGCCGGGCAGACCCTTTGACCAGCAGGGCGCGCTGCTGGTCTACTGCGGGGAGGGCGCCTTGGAGCTTGTGGAGCTCCAGACGGAAAACGGCAAACGCATGGACGGCAAGAGCTACCTTTTGGGCCACCCGCTGGAGAAGGATTCCCGCTTTGGAGGGGATGGAAATGTTTGAGAAACGCAAGGACCGCTTCACGGTGAAAAGCACCGAGGCTTTCCGGGGAGGGGACCTGTCCGTCCTGGTGGATGGGCAGACCGGAGTGCAGTACCTGGCTTATGTGGGGATGGGATGTTCCAACATCATCCCCCTGCTGGACAGGGACGGAAAGCCCCTGGTGGAGCCTGCGCCCACCGGGGAGGACTGACGCAAGGAAAGGAACGCCATGAGACCTTCCGCTAGACATGTGGCTTACAAAGCCCTGCTGCAAATGGCAGAAAACGAGGGCTATTCCAATATCGTCATCGACAAGGCGCTGCGTGCCGCGAGGCTGGACCCACGGGACGCGGGGCTTGCCTCCGCCATTTTCTACGGGGTGCTGGAGCGCCGCCTGCCCCTGGAACACTTCCTGCGGGAGTGCTTAAAGGACCCCAAAAAGAAGGTGGACAGCCGGGTGTGGCTGCTGCTCCAGTGCGCCGCGTACCAAATCCTCTACCTGGGCAGGGTGCCCGACTCCGCCGCAGTCAACGAGGCGGTGGAGGAGGCGAAGTCCTGGAAGAGAGGGGCCTACGCCGGCTTGGTCAACGGGGTGCTGCGGGCTTTGGTCCGAAAAAAGCCGGAGCTCACTCTGCCGGAGGGGGACTCCCTGAAAGCCTTGAGCCTTCGGTTTTCCATTCCCGGGGAGCTTATCGCCTTTTGGCAGGAAGCCTACGGCAGGGAGCTTACAGGGGAGCTTCTCGCCCACTTCCAGCTGCGCCCCTCCTTGTACATCCGGATAAACCCTTTGGCGGGAACCGTGGAGGCCCTTTCGAAGGAGCTTCTCAAGGAGGGCTTTGTCCTGCGGCCGCTGGAAGCTCCCCAGGGAGCGGCCGTGCTCTCCGGAGAGGGTTCCCCCGCCTCCTTGGAATGTTTCTGCCAAGGGCGGTTTCACGTGCAGGACCTCTCCGCCCAGCTGGCCTGCCAGCTTCTGGAGGCAGGGCCCCAAAAGCAGCTCTGCGACTGCTGCGCCGCTCCCGGCGGCAAGACTTTCACCCTGGCGGAATCCTTGGGAAACACCGGGACCGTCCACGCCTTTGACCTGTACAAGGGCCGGGTGAAACTGATCCGGGAGGGGGCTGCCCGGCTGGGGCTTTCCAACGTGGAGGCAGGGCTTCACGATGGGGAAAAGCCCTACGAGGGCCTGCCCCCCATGGACGGGGTGCTGTGCGACGTGCCCTGCTCGGGCTATGGCGTGATCCGGCGCAAACCGGAAATCCGCTATAAACCTGTATCCTCCGCAAGAGACCTGCCCAAACTCCAGTATCGGATCCTGGAAAACGGCGCCGCCTTGGTGCGTCCCGGCGGGCTGCTCCTCTACGCCACCTGCACCTTGAACCCGGCGGAAAACGGGGAGGTGGCGGCGCGTTTCCTTCGGGAGCACCCGGAGTT
This sequence comes from uncultured Clostridia bacterium, assembly GCA_944380625.1. The sequence continues at coordinate 13,513 of CALWIE010000181.1, read as the reverse complement.
TGCCCCCGCCCCCTTTGCGCTTCCCGGGGTGCGGCGCTGCGTGGAGGAGCCCCCTCACACCCTGACGCTGTTCCCGTTTTCGGGAGGCTCCGATGGATTTTACACGGCCCGGTTCCGCAGAAAGGGAGATCTATGAAACAGGATAGGTTAGACCCCAGAGACATCAAATCCAAAACCCTCTCCGAGCTTCAGGAGGAGTTTGCCCAGGCGGGGCTGCCCAAGTTCCGGGCCCTGCAGGTGTTCCGCTGGCTCCACCGGGGCGTGACGGACTTTGCGGAGATGTCCGACCTCTCCAAGAGCCTGCGGGAGGAGCTGGGCGCCCGGTACGTCATCTACTCCGCCGGGATCGCCCGGAAGCAGGTCTCCAAAGACGGCACGGTGAAGTACCTGTTCCGGCTTTTCGATGGGGAGCATGTGGAATCGGTGCTCATGCGCTATCGCTATGGAATATCCATTTGCATTTCCACCCAGGTAGGGTGTAAAATGAAGTGCAGCTTCTGTGCCACAGGGCAGAGCGGTTTTTCCAGGGATTTGGCCCCTTCGGAGATCCTCTCCCAAGTGCAGGCCGCCTCCCTGGACGCCGGGGAGAGGATCTCCCACATTGTCCTGATGGGCATGGGAGAGCCCTTGGACAACTACGAAAACGTGCTCCGCTTTTTGGAGCTGGTCACAGCCCCGGAGGGACTCAACCTGGGGATGCGGCACATCTCCCTTTCCACCTGCGGGCTGGTGGACAAGATCTACGACCTGGCCGACCGCAAATTGCAGCTGACCCTGTCCATCTCCCTGCACGCGCCCAACGACGAGATCCGCTCCCGGACCATGCCGGTGAACAAGCGGTGGAACATGGAGGAGCTTTTGCGGGCCTGCAAGTATTACTGCTCCCAGACAGGGCGGCGCATCTCCTTTGAGTACGCCATGATCCGCGGCGTCAACGACATGGACTGGTGCGCCATAGAGCTGGCGGGAAAGCTCAAGGGGATTCTCGCCCATGTGAATTTGATCCCGGTAAACGATGTGACGGGCACCGGGTATCGAAAAAGCGGGATAGAACAGCAAAAACGCTTTGTCTCCCTGCTGGAGTCCAGGGGCGTCACCGCCACGGTGCGGCGCACGCTGGGTTCCGATATAGAGGCTTCCTGCGGGCAGCTGAGACGAAAAGTTGAAGGAGGGGACCAACATGAGAGTGGATTATGACACCGACGTGGGCGCCGTGCGCAGCTCCAACCAGGACAGCTGCGAGTGCGGCCTGTTCGATTCGGGCGAGGCCTGGGCCATTGTCTGTGACGGCATGGGCGGCGCCCGGGGCGGCAACGTGGCCAGCGCCATCGCCGTGCAGACTATCCGGGAGGTGCTTCTCGCGGGATTTCACAGCTCTCTGAGCCAGCCCAATGTGAAGAACCTTTTGCTCAACGCCGTGAGCCGGGCCAACGACGCCGTCCACCAGGCCGCCGTTGAGACGCCGGAACTCCAGGGGATGGGCACCACCGCTGTGGTCCTTTTGGCCTGTGGGAATATTCTTCACGTGGTCCACGTAGGCGACAGCCGCGCTTATCTACGCCACCAAGGAGTGCTCTCCCAAATCACCATGGACCACTCCTATGTGCAGGACCTTGTGAACTTCGGTCAAATCACCCCGGAGGAGGCCCGGGTCCATCCCAAGCGGAACATCATCACCCGGGTTTTAGGGGTCCACGAGCGGGTGCAGTGCGACTACAATATGTGGGAGCTCTCCCCGGGGGACATCGCCCTGGCCTGCTCCGACGGGCTCTCCAACTACATGGACGAGGAGCAGATGGAAAACTACTTGGAGCGGTACGGCGCAGACGGCGCCGTCCTGTCCCGGGAGATGATCCGCTTTGCTGTGGAGAGCGGCGGTTCGGACAATATTACGGTTGCGGTCATTTCAGACGTTTAACCCGAAAGGATTCTACAGAAAGGTTTGGTAACTGTTTATGGATAAATTCATCGGAAAGCGCCTGGATGGCAGGTACGAAATCCACGAGCTGATCGGCGTGGGGGGCATGGCCTATGTGTACAAGGCCTACGACCGGGTAGAGGGCCGCTGGGTGGCTATCAAAATCCTCAAGGAGGAGTTTGCCAACAACAGCGACTTCCTCCGCCGTTTCCGCAACGAGTCCAAGGCTATTGCCGTGCTCTCCCACCCCAACATCGTCAACGTGTACGACGTGAGCTTTGGGGATCAGCTGCAGTATATTGTCATGGAGTACATCGACGGGATCACCCTGAAGGAGTACATCGAGCAGGAGGGCTGCGTCCGCTGGAACGAGGCGGTGCATTTCACCATCCAGATCCTCATGGCCCTGGAGTGCGCCCACGAGAAGGGGATCATCCACCGGGACATCAAGCCCCAAAATATCATGCTCTTGCAGGACGGCACCATCAAGGTGGCCGACTTTGGCATCGCCCGTTTCCTCCAGAGCGAAACCACCACCATGACCGACAAGGCCATCGGCTCTGTCCACTACATCGCGCCGGAGCAGGCCCGCGGGGATTATATCACCGACAAGGCGGACATCTACTCGGTGGGCGTGATGCTTTACGAAATGCTCACGGGAAAACTGCCCTTTGTGGCAGACAACGCCGTTTCCGTTGCCCTGATGCAGCTGCAGGCCCATGCTGTAAAGCCCCGGGAGCTCAACCCCTCTATTCCCCTGGGGCTGGAGCAGATCACCCTGAAGGCCATGGAGAAAAACCCCGCCGACCGCTTCCAGTCCGCCGGGGAAATGCTGGACGACCTGGACCATTTCCGCCGCAACCCCAACACGGTCTTCCACTATGACCTGGACACGGCGGGGGCCCGCTACGACGCCTCCCGCACCATGCAGGCCTACGATTCCGCCCGGCGTACCCCTGCTTACAACGACGACTACGAGTACGAGGAAGAGCTGGTGCGCTCCCGGCGCGGGGCCAAGGGCGCCATGGCCGTAAAGGGCGTTTTGGTGGCCGTGATCATCGTGGGCCTGGCAGTGGCGGCGATCTACTTCCTCCACTGGTGGAACCAGCAGCCGGAAGAAAAGGACGAACAGATCCAAATGCCCCAGTTGGTGGGCCAGCTGTACGAGGATGTCCTCGCCAACGAGGAGTACCAGGAGTTTAACTTTGAGATCACCGAAGGCAACGATCCCGAGCTCCAGCCCGGGGAAATCATGCACCAAAACCCGGAGGCGGGCATCATGGTCCGGCGGGACGCCGACGTGGAACTGCTGGTCAACGGGGGCGTGGAGAAGGTGACAGTGCCCGATGTGGTGAGCGACCACATGACCATGGAGGACGCCCAGAAGGCCATGGAGGACGCCGGCCTGCACAGCAAGGTGGAAAACGTGGCGGACGATGAGGTGGAGGCGGGCCGCGTGGTTTCCACAGACCCTGCCGCCGGCGCCGAGGTGGACGCCGGCACCACCGTCACCCTGCGGGTGAGCTCCGGCCCTGCCGAAAAGATGGTGACAGTCCCCGATGGCCTGGTGGGGGACCTGCTCTACAACGTCACCGCGAAGCTGGAAGACGCCGGCCTGACCGTGGGCAATATCGACCGGGACGACTCCAGCACGGAGGCGGCCGATACGGTCATCAGCGTCACCCCCTCCAGCGGGTCGGAGGTCTCTGAGGACACCTCGGTGAACATTGTGGTGAGCTCCGGGGCCAATTCCCCCAAGGTCCTGTCCTACAGCGTGCCCCTGCCCAGCGTGGACGAGGCCGTCAGCCTGACTGTGTACCGCAACGGAACCCAGGTGGTGTCTGAGGTGGTGAACCCCTCCTACAATAACAGCTACAACCTGAGCTTCACAGGGACCTCCGGCAAGGAGACCATTGTGGTGGAGCTCAACAGCCAGACCTATATGGAGCTGCGTTTTGACTACGACAGCCAGTCCACCGAAGTGGTCCGCACCTACGACTTCCAGCCCTCCGGGGACGACGACACCAGCGGGAGCAGCACATCCTCGGACGACGGCTCCTCTTCGGAAGATCCCGGACCTGGGGAAGACGAGGAGAGCGGAGAGGGAGGGGAGGAGACCTCCCCCGGCGGTGAGGACCAGTGAGCGGGGCTAAGCCCCTGGAAGGGCTGGTGCGTAAAGGGATCGGCGGATTTTACACCGTGGAGACCGTAGAGGGCTTTTACACTTGCACAGCCCGGGGAAAATTCCGCAAGGCCAGGATCTCCCCTTACGCGGGGGACCGGGTGCGTATTTTAGGGGAAGAGGACGGCACGGGGGCCCTGGAGGAGATCCTCCCCCGGAAGAATTTCCTGGTGCGTCCCCCCATTGCCAATATCGATCAGCTGTTTATCGTCTCCTCCCTGCGGGACCCCCATCCGGAAACGGGGATCATCGACCGGACCATCGCCGCCGCAGAGCTGGAAAATATCGACCCGGTCCTGGTGCTCACCAAGACGGACCTGGAGGACGCCTCCGGCCTGAAGGCGGTCTACGACCTGGCGGGGGTGCCCTGCGTGGTGGTCTCTTCCGTCCCCGGGGCGGGGGTGGACCAGGTGCGGGCCCTCCTTTCGGGGAAGGTCTCCGCCTTTACGGGAAATTCCGGGGTGGGGAAGTCCACCCTGCTCAACGCCCTGTTCCCCCATCTGGACCTGAAGACCGGAGAGATCAGCCAAAAACTGGGCCGGGGACGCCACACCACCCGGGAGGTGGAGCTTTACAAGCTGGAGGGAGGCGGCTATGTGGCCGACACTCCGGGCTTTTCCACCTTCGATATAGAGCGTTACCGCATGACGGACAAAGAGAGACTTGCCTTTGGCTTTCGGGAGTTCCTCCCCTACTTGGGGGAGTGCCAGTTTTCCTCCTGCTCCCACACCTGTGAAAAGGGCTGCGCGGTGCTGGAGGCTGTGCGGGAGGGGAAGATCCCCCGCTCCCGGCACGAAAGCTATTGCGCCATGTATCAAGAAGTAAAGGATGTCAAGCTATGGCAACAAAAAAGCAGGAATGCATGATTATCGGTGCGGCCCCCATTGCGGGCAAACAGGTGTTTGCAGAGTTTCCCCCGGAAAACTATTATGTGATCTGCGCGGACGCCGGCTATGAGACGGCGGCGAAGCTGGGGGTCGTCCCGGACTTGATTGTGGGGGACTTCGACTCCGCCAGCGGGCTGCCGCCCAAGGGGAAAAAGGTCCTCAAGCTCCCCGTGGAAAAAGACGTGACAGACACCATGTACGCAGCTATGAAGGGATTGACTAAGGGGTTTCGCAGCTTTGTGCTCTTGGGGTGTCTGGGCGGCGCCCGTTTTGACCACACCGTGGCGAATTTAGAAGTGCTCCAATTTCTCCTGTCCCATGGGGCCCGGGGCCTTTTGGCGGACGAACACACCAAGGTGTTCCTGATCCGGGAGAGCCGCCTACGGCTGACAGAGATGGCGGGGGCCACTGTCTCCGTATTCCCCTACGGGGAGCCCACTTGCACCGTCACCTACGAGGGCTTGCAATACCCCCTCTCCCACAGGAAACTGACCTCCGGAGGGATTTTGATGGGGGTGAGCAACAGTGTTGTGACCTCTTCCGCGGAGATCATCGTCCATGAGGGCACCGCGCTGGTGGTGGTCTACCCGCAGTGAGCGGGAACACTTTCCCCCCTTTTGGATATACTGGTAGAGAACGAGGAAAAACGGCAAAGGGGGAACTGCTTGTGGCTTTTTCGCAGCGCTGCCGCTGCGCCTGCCTGCGCGATCACCAATGCAGGTGTTTGTGCGCGGTGTGTTTTGGGCTGGGGATGTCCCTTTCCTGTTTTTGCCCAGTGGGGCTCACCCTTTTTCTCACTGCGGTGATACTGGTGGCCCTGGGGTTTTCGTTACTACGCCATGGAAACGGGAGGCAATCGGGATGAAAGTGGTCGTGGTGGAAAAGCGGAAAGGCGTTGTGGCCCTGCTCCTTCGGAGGCTGTACGGCATCAAAAAACTGCCGGAAACATAAAAATAACCGGGACGAGGCGCCCGCTGGAGAAATCCAGCGGGCGCCTTTTTCGCATATATCCCTTTTGGGTGCATAGATATGGGGTAAGAAAAGCAAAGGAGAGGATCTCATGCAGGCCAAGCGAAAAACACAGCCCTACGACTATTTTGACCCCTTATTTGACGGTTCCTCCGAGGTTCCCATCGATACGGAATACACCCTACCCGACTACTGTGCGGACATCCAGAAGATCTTAAAATGCCAGGTGACCCCGGAAATTTCCTCTTACCACATCAGCGCAGACGCTTTGGAGTGCGAGGGCGTCTGCGACGTGCGGATCCTCTATCTGGACCCAAAAGGGGAGGGGCTGCGCTGCTGCGACTTCACCCAGGAGTTTACGGCCCAAATCCCGGTAAAGTCCCCTGAGGAAAGGGCGGTGGCCTATGTAAAGGCCGGCGTGGAGCACATGACCTGCCGGGCCACCAGCGCCCGGCGGGTGGATCTTCATGTAGCGGTGGGTTTGCGGGCCCTTGCTGTGGCCCAGCGCCAGCGGCAGATCACCTGCGGCATGGAGGGGGAGGGCCTGGAGCGCCGGGAGAGGACCTGCCGGGCCACACAGGCGGTCAACGGGGTCAGCCATTCCTTCTTTTTAGAGGACCGGCTGCCCTTGAAAAACGGCAAACCCCCTGTGGGCAGCATCCTGCGCAAAGAGGTGGTCTTCCGGACCTCCGGGTGCAAGGTCTCCCAGGGACAGCTGGCGGTAAGCGGCCGGGCGGACGTATCCTTTTTGTACTTGGCCGCAGAGGGGGAGGCTGTGGAGCGCATGTCGGCTTCCATCGATTTTGACCAGGTGATCGAATGCCCCGGCGCACAGGAAGGGTGCCTGTGCGACCTGCGGGTGACGGCGGGGGAGAGCAGCCTTTCCCCCCGGGAGGACGACGTGGGGGAAAACACCAGCGTGGACGTGCGGGTGGGGGCCTTTATCACGGCGTTTTTGTACCAGCCGTGCCAGGTGACCTTCCTGGACGACGCCTATTCCGTAAAACAGCCTTTGGGGCTCCGTTTTGAAGAAGCGGCGCTCCGGGAGGTCCAGGAAATCTACTGCGAAACCCTGAAGAAGAAGTGGACCCTCCCGGTGGAGGAGGTGCAGAAGGTGGCAGACCTGTGGTGCGAGCGAGAGAATGTGGCCACCCGCTGCGAAAAGGGGAAGCTGCTGTACCGGGTCAGGTACACGGTCTGCCTGCTGTACCAAAACGCACGGGGAGGGTTTGCGTACACGGAGCGGCCCTTCGACTATGAATGTTCCACCGAGCTGGAGGGCCGGCTGCCCCAAAAAAGCGAAACCATCTCCCAAACGGACGTGTGGGAATACCGGATCACCGATAAAAACGCGGTGGAGGTCTCCGTGGAGACCTGGGCCGCTTCCCTCCTCTACCAGAGCGTGCCGGTGCGCTACCTGGTAGGCTTTGAAGAGGAGGGCGCCCCTTATCCCCACACACCCCAGCTGCTGGTGTACTACGCCTCCCCTGGGGAAAGCCTGTGGGATATTGCCAAAAGCCACCGGGCGCTGCTTTCGGACCTGCGGGAACAAAACGACCTGTACGACGACACCCTGACCGACGCGCGGCCCTTGATCCTGTGCAGGCGCTGACGGCCAAAAACTGTGGCAGAGAGGTAGAATTTTATGGAAGCCTTTAACGTTTACAAGGACATACAGGACCGGACCAACGGGGAGATCTACATCGGCGTGGTGGGCCCGGTGCGCACGGGCAAATCCACCTTTATAAAAAAGTTCATGGACACCGTGGTCATCCCCCACATCTCCGACGAGATGCAGCGGGAGCGGGCCATCGACGAGCTGCCCCAGTCCTCTGCGGGGAGGACCATCATGACCACAGAGCCCAAGTTCATTCCCGAGCAGGCCGTGGATGTGTCCATCGACGAGGACGCCTCCTTCCGGGTGCGGATGATCGACTGCGTGGGGTACATCGTCCCCAGCGCCATCGGCTACATCGAAGAAGACCAGCCCCGGATGGTGCGCACCCCGTGGTTTGAAGAGCCCATCCCCTTCAATATGGCTGCGGAGATCGGGACGAAAAAGGTGATTACCGAGCACTCCACCATCGGACTTGTCATCACCACAGACGGGAGCATCAGCGACATCCCCCGGGAGGAGTATGAGGAGGCGGAGGAGCGGGTGGTCGACGAGCTGAACCAGACCGGCAGGCCTTTTGTAATGCTCCTCAACTGCGTGGATCCCCAGTCCCCCGAAGCCAGGGAGCTGGCTGCCCGGCTGGGGGAAAAATACCGCATCCCTGTCCTTCCGGTAAACTGCGTGGACATCGGCGAAGAGGACATCCGGAATATCATCGCAAACCTTTTGTACCAATTTCCCGTGCGGGAGGTGGAGCTGGACCTTCCCGGCTGGGTCACCTCCCTGGAGACGGGCCACTGGCTCTTTTCGGGGATCCTCACTGCCCTGCGGGAAGCCTGCGGCATAGAGAAGATGTGCCAGCTCAAGGGGATGTTGGAAGCCCTAAAGGGGTGCGAGAGCATCACCGGGGTCCGTGTCCGCCGGATCGATCTGGGAAGCGGCCGGGGACAGGCGGAACTGGTGGTGGAGCAGGGGCTCTTCTATCAGATCCTCAGCGAGAGGACCGGCCTGGAGATTCCGGACGACTCCGCCCTCATGGCCCAGCTGGCAGAGCTGACCGCCATCCGGCAGAAATTCCAAAAGCTTCAGCAGGCCTATGAGGATGTGGAGGAGAACGGCTACGGCATCGTCTTGCCCGACGTGGAGGAACTCACCCTGGAGGAACCCCAAATCCTCAAGCAAAACGGGAAATACGGCATCCGCCTGAAGGCCACGGCCCCTTCAATCCACATGATGAAAACCCAAATCCACACGGAGATCACGCCCATTGTGGGGTCGGAACAGCAGTCCGAGGAACTTGTGATGTACCTCTTAAAAGAGTTTGAGGAAAACCCCGCCCAGATTTGGGAGTCCAACATCTTTGGGAAATCTCTCCACTCCCTTGTCAACGAGGGGATGCACAACAAACTTTACAGAATGCCTCCCGAAGCCCGGGAAAAGGTGCGGGAGACCATCGAGCGGATTATCAACGACGGATGCAGCGGCCTGCTGTGCATCATCCTGTAGCCCATGGAAGACCACGAGAAACTTCGGGAAATCCAGGAGTGGGGAGAGGAGGAAGAGCTTCTCCCCAAACCCCAGCCCGAGGAGAGAGGAGGAAGCTGGGTCCCCCTGGTTCAGGCGGCCTTGTGCCTGGGAATTTTAGGGCTTCTCCTGCTGCTGCGCGCCGTGGATGAGCCCTCCTATCAGAAGGCGGCGGACTGGTATCGCCGGGAGTCTGCCCAGGAGATCTCCTGGCCCGCAGAAGAGGAGCCCTCCTCCGGGACAGAGACCCCGGTCCCCTCTTTAACTCCTTCCAGCACCCCCGAGCAGGAGCTTCAGAGGTTGTGATCAACTTTGCCCTGGGGGGCTGCAAGGTGCGGCTGGGGTTTTCCTGGTTCGCGCTGCTGGCCTTTTGCTGCCTGTTTTGGGGCGGGCGCGGCAGCGCGTTTTTTCTGCCGGCGGCAGCCCTCCACGAAGGGGGCCATTTGGCGGCCATGGCCGCCTTTGGAGCGCCGCCCGCCCAGGTGACCTGCACGGCCCTGGGCTGCCGGATCGTCCCAGGCCGCCGGAAGCTGGCCTATGGGAAAACGGCCCTGGTCTCCCTAGCGGGGCCGTCTTTCAACCTTGCGGGGGCAGGGCTGCTCTTTCTGGCAGGGTGGGGGGAACACCCTCTTGCCCTGACTAACCTGGCCCTGGGGATGGCTCACCTGCTGCCCATCGAGCCTCTGGACGGGGGCCTTGCCCTGCGGGCGGCGCTGTGCCTTTGGCTTTCCCCCGGATGCGCCGCCTGGGTCACCACGGTGTTCTCCCTGGCGCTGCTGCTTCCCTTGGCCACTTTGGGGTTTCTTTTGCTGCTGTACACCCAGTACAACTTTACCCTCTTGATCCTCAGCCTGTACCTGATGCTCTACCTGGTCCTGGGGAAAGACCTGTTCACAGGGTAAAAGGGCCGCCTCTGTGCCGGGGGACGGCTCTTTTTTTCTGGCTAAGGGGCAGCCTTTGTGGTATAATGGATCCTGTGTAAAATGACTGGGAGGGAAAAGCGATGGAAGTGATCCTTTGCCTAGATGACCGGAACGGAATGCTCTTTAACGGGCGTAGGCAGAGCCGGGACCGGCAGGTGATTGGGGATATTTTGAAGACGGCGGGGGACAGGCCCCTTTGGATCCGTCCGTTTTCTTTGCCGCTTTTTGCGGGAGCGGAAGAAAGGGTGTCGGTAGACCCCGAGCCTTTGGCGCGCGGCGGCCTCTGCTTTGTGGAGGACCTGCCCCTAAAGCCCTGGGAGGGCAAGATCGAGAAGCTGACCGTCTACCGTTGGAACAAGCTGTACCCCGGGGACTTCTACCTGGATCTGGACCTGGGGCAGGGGTGGAGGAAAACCGCCTCGGAGGAGTTTCCTGGGCACTCCCATGAAAAGATCACGAAGGAGGTCTACCTGCCATGAAAAAGAAAACCCTCTTGTTCCTGCCCGTTCTGCTGGCTGTCGCCCTGTTCCTTTCCGGCTGTGAGGAGCTGCTCTCGGCATTGGAGCCGGTTCCCACTCCGCCGCCGGTGGAGCTGGAGGAGGTGCCCGCCTACTCGGGCTCTCCCTATGTGGCGCTGGACGGCAACCAGCCGGACTTTCCCGAGGAGGATAAGGTGCCCGAGTCTTTCGAATCCTACAGCCCCTTGGATTCCCTGGGCCGCTGCGGAACAGCTTACGCCTGCGTAGGCCAAGACCTGATGCCCACAGAGGACCGGGGAAACATAAGCGAGGTGCACCCTTCCGGGTGGGAGCAGCAGTTTTATGACTTTGTAGATGGGGAAGCCCTCTACAACCGCTGCCATTTGATCGGCTTCCAGCTGACGGGGGAAAACGCCAACGAGCGAAACCTGATCACCGGCACACGCTACATGAACGTGGAGGGGATGCTCCCCTTTGAGGACATGGTGGCAGACTACGTCCGGGAGACCGGCAATCACGTCCTGTACCGAGTCACCCCGGTCTTTCAGGGGGAAGAGCTGGTGGCCCGGGGCGTGGAGATGGAAGCCCTTTCAGTAGAGGACGGGGGAGAGGGGGTTTGCTTCCACATCTACGCCTATAACGTGCAGCCCAGGGTGGAGATCGACTACGCCACAGGGGAAAACTGGGAAAAAGAGGAGCCCTCCTCTTCCCAGGAGAGCCAGCCGGGGGCAACCCAGGGGGAGGGGGAAGGGAATTATATCCTCAACACCAACTCCCGCAAGTTCCACCGGCCAGACTGCCCCTCTGTCGCGGACATCGGCGATGGGAACCGGGAGGAATTCCACGGCAGCCGGGAGGAGCTTATCCAGCAGGGCTACGAACCCTGCGGGGGCTGTAACCCGTAGGGTTCTTCCAAGGGGGAACGCCTTGGAAAAAATGCAAAAGAGAGGGGAGCTTTTTCCCCTCTCTTTTTTTGCGCAGGGAAAGAGCCCTAGCTCGGCGCGGGTCTGTTTCCCAGCAGCGGGACGGGGCCGTCCAATACCGAAATAGACCACCAATACACGAATGCTTATACCCTTAGGAAATGGACTTTCCACAGAAAGGGGGGATTTTGCGTGGAGACTCCCCCTTGCAGGCACAGGGGAGGCGGGCAACCGGGAAAGCCGCCGGCTTGCCGGTTGGCGGAAAAAGCGCCCTTCCTGGTAGGGAAAATCGGAAAGAGTGGTTGACAAATACCCCATATGGGTATTATACTTGTTTTGCAGAATACCCATTAGGGGTATTTTAAAGGAGGGCAATTTCATGGCAGAAAAAACTTTGGAACAAAACCTTCCTGAAAAAAGCTGCTGCCACCACCGTAAAGCCACGCCCCGCGGCGAAAAGGAACTGCGCCTGCTGCAAAACCGCATAAAGCGCATGATAGGCCAGCTGGGCGGCATCAGCAAGATGCTGGACGACAACCGCTACTGCGGGGAGATCCTCATCCAGGTGGCAGCAGTGGAAAGCGCCTTGCAGTCCTTTGGCTATCTGGTGCTCCAGGACCATTTGGAGACCTGCGTAGTGGAGGAAATCCAAAAGGGGAATACTAAGATCGTAGACGAGGCGGTGGAGCTCATCAAAAAGCTCAAATGAGGAAGGGGGCTTCTTCTATGAAAACAGAAAAGTACAACGTCACCGGCATGACCTGCGCCGCCTGCCAGGCCAATGTCACCCGGTGCGTCTCCAAATTGGAGGGCGTGGAGGATGTAAACGTCAGCCTTCTTGCCAACCAGATGACCGTGTCCTACGACGAGACGAAGCTGGGGGAACGGGACATCGTCCAGGCGGTGGAAAAAATCGGCTACGGGGCGTCCTCTATGGACACGCCCCGGGGGGCTGCCTCCCAGGAAAAAGGGGGCTTTCGCCGGGAATGGCAGGACCGCCAGGAGCGTGCCTTGGAAGGGCAAAAGCAGATGAAAGCCAGGCTTCTCTCCTCCATTGCCCTGCTGGTGCCCTTGATGTACATCGCCATGGGCGGCATGGTGGGGCTTCCCATGCCCTGGTTTTTCCTGGGGATGGAAAACTCCCTGGTAAACGCCTTGGCCCAGCTGCTATTGACCGTCCCTGTGCTGTTTATCAACCGGCACTTTTTCCAGACGGGATTTAAGGCCTTGTGGCACCGGGCCCCCAATATGGCCTCCCTGGTGGCCATTGGCTCGGGGGCTTCTCTGGTGTACGGGCTGTTCGCCATGTTCCGGCTGGCCTACGGCTTTGGCCACGGAGATTGGGAACTGGTCCACCAGTACGCCCACGCCCTGTATTTCGAGTCCTCCGCCATGATCCTCACCCTGGTGACGGTGGGCAAATACTTGGAGGCCAAGTCCAAGTCCAAAACCGGCGACGCTTTGGGCAAGCTGGTGGATTTGGCCCCTAAAACCGCCGTGGTAATCCGGGGCGGGACCGAGCAGACCATCCCCGCCGAACAGGTTGCGGCCGGGGACGTGGTGGTCATCCGACCCGGGGAGGGCATCCCTGTGGATGGTATCGTCACAGAGGGCCTGGGCTATGTGGACCAGTCCGCCATCACCGGGGAGAGCATCCCTGTGGAGAAAGGCCCCGGAGACACGGTGATCTCCGCCACCATCAACAAGAACGGCACCTTCCGGTTCACGGCCTCCAAGGTGGGGGAGGACACCACCCTGTCCCAGATCATTCGCCTGGTGGACGAGGCCAGCAACTCCAAGGCCCCCATCGCCCGGCTGGCGGACAAGGTGAGCGGTGTGTTTGTGCCGGTGGTTATCGCCATTGCCGCTGTTACCGCCATTGTGTGGTTGGTTGTGGGCATGGGCTTTGAGTTCGCCCTGTCCAACGGCATCTCCGTGCTGGTCATCTCCTGCCCTTGCGCACTGGGACTGGCCACGCCGGTGGCTATTATGGTGGGCACGGGAAAAGCGGCGGAAATGGGCATCCTCATCAAGTCCGCTGAAAGCCTGGAAAACCTCCACAACGTAGACACCATCGTCCTGGATAAGACCGG
>CALWIE010000180.1 GCA_944380625.1 uncultured Clostridia bacterium | reverse complement strand
ACACCTACCGGATGCTGGGGGTGCAGAAGGAAGCCCCTGCCCGCCGGCCCCGGTACAGGGGACTGAAGGTGGCAACCCTCACCGCCTGCCTGTGCTGCGGCATGCTCTTTGGCGTAAACGCCGCCTTCCCGGCCTTTGCGGAGGGCCTTCCCGGGGTGGGACGGTTTTTCCAGGCGGTAAACGGGGCGTTCTCCCCCATTGGGCAGGTGAAAACGCCCCACGGCGCCAACGTGGGCACCTACGACGTGCAGGACGTCAACGTTACGGCTGCCTCCGGCGAATATTCCATGGAAATCCAGGACGCGTTCAGCGACGGGCAGAACTTGGTTTTCTCCATCGACGTGACCGCGGACGGCGCCATCTGGGAGAAGTACGACTGGCTCTCTGTGGGGAGCAACCTCAACGGCGAGACCACCACCTTGACCATCAACGGCAAATCGGTGGACACCACCTTCAGCACTGTGCTGGAACGGGCCGGGGATAACCACTATGTGGGCGGCGTCTCCTTTGCCCTGCCCCAGCCCGCCCAGGGCGGCCAGGAACTGAACGTGGAGGTGACCATCACCCAGCTCACCCTGCCGGACAAATTCACCTATGAGGGCTATGTCTATGTGGACGTGGATTGGGGCGCCGCGTTCACCATTACGGCGGACACCGGCAGCAACACCAGCTTCCAGGTGAGCGCAGCCGAGGCGGGGGTGAAAATCCTCAACGTGGAGGCCAGCCCCACCCAGACCCTGATTACCACCAACATCCCCGATTGGTACGACACCATTTTCTACCCCTATCTGTACACCCTGGACGGCACGGAGCTGCGCTATTCCACCCCCACGGAACCCCGGCCCGCGGATGCCACCAGTGCGGTGCTCACCTTTGACGGCGCCCCCGCTGGGACGGAACAGCTGGTGCTCCGCTACTATGACGACGAAAAGGGCGAGGACAAACGGGACAAGGTGAAGGCTGAATTTACCATCGACCTGGTTTCCGGCACCGCCGCACCCAGCACCACCTACGACGACGGCGGGGCCCTGGATTTGGAAAGCCCCTTCCATTACAAGTATTTGGACTCCGATACCCTGCCCCGTGTAGAGAGTGACAGCGACTTTACCAATCACTTTGCCGTGACTGCTGTTCGGTATTCAAAAGGTGGAAGTTGGAGCCTTAATGTAATGACTGATGAAGCATACCGGGAAATCCTGGTAGAGGTGTACACCGCCGGCGGGGAACGGATTGGTTCCACGGTTTCGGAATACGGCACCAACAAAGGGCAGCAGAACTGGTTCTGGGATGAGAACTCCCCCTGGTGGGGCGGCAATCAAACGCCTGCTACCACTGGCGCAGGCGGCTACCCTTACTACGCCTACCGGTTGTACCTGGACGGCGAGAACACCTATTTGCCCGCTATCAATGAGACCGTCACCGTGGTGGTGAAAGACAATGCCACCGGCGAAGAGCTACTCCGCCAGGAGGCTTTGATGAACCGCCATGGGTTCGGCGGCGTGGAAACCATCGGCTAAAGGGCACGGAAAAAAGAGAGAGGGTTCTCCCCTCTCTCTTTTCTTTTGCCTGTTTTTATTTCAGCTTTAGGGCCATGGCCACCCAGCCCTTTTCCTCCCTGCGTTCCAGGACCTGGAAGGTGTCTTGGATGGCGTTTCGCACGTCCTGCTCACGGGTATCGATGATGCCGCTGACAATGTAAACACTGTCGGGGGTGAGGAAGCGGGGGGCGTCTTTGGAAAGGAGGATGACGATGTCCGCCACGATGTTGGCCGCCACCACCTGGAACTTGCCGGTGACCTTCTCCGCCAGGTTGCCGCAGATGCCGGTGAAGCGGTCCTCCACACCGTTTTGACGGGCGTTCTCCACGGCGGTTTTCACGGCCAGAGGGTCGATGTCCACCCCTACGGCGGACTTGGCCCCCAGCAGCAGGGCTGCCACCGCCAGGATGCCGCTGCCGCAGCCCATGTCCAGGAAATCGACGCCAGGGGCGACGTACTTCTCCAAGAGCTCCAGGCACAGGCGGGGGGTTTCATGGGTGCCGGTGCCAAAGGCCAGGCCGGGCTCCAGGTGGAGCACTCTGCGGCCCTGGGGGTCGTAGTCCTCCTCCCACAGGGGGCGTATGAGGAGCTTCTCCCCCACGGGGATGGGGTGGAAGTACTGTTTCCAGTTGTTGATCCAGTCCTCTTCCACACAGGAGTCCCGGTCGATCTCGTAGGGGATATTCTCTGCCTGGAAGCGCTCCTCCAGGAAGGAGACGGCCTCGGCGGGGTTTTCCTCCGGGCTGATGTAGATGTGGATAAGGGCGTGCTCCCGGTCCTTCTGGAGAAGCTCCTCGTCGATGAGGTCGATGTGGGCGATCTCCAAGGCCTCCTCTTCTAAGTGGGAATAGTCCTCCATATAGATGCCATAGGGCACCACCATGTTGGCGATGGCCCCGGCCAAATCCGCCTGTCCGGCGGGCACTTTGATTTTCAGTTCGGTCCAATTCTCGTTCACGGGTCTTCCCTCATTTCACGGTTTCTCCCCCGTATTATACCTGATTCCCCATCCCATTGCAACTGGAGGCGCTATGACCAAACGGAAATTTCTCGTCCAAGGAGCCGTGCTGACGGCGGTCTCCCTGCTGCTGCGCATTTCCAATATGGGCTACCGGTCCTTCCTCTCCCAGGAGATAGGCTCGGCGGGGATGGGGCTGTACCAGCTGGTGTTCTCCATCTTCCTGCTGACGGTGACCCTCTCCACCTCGGGCATCAGCCTGGCGGTGACCCGGATGGTCACCGCCGCCATAGCCGCAGGAAAGCGCCAGACGGTGCGCTCTACCGTGGCCCGGTGCTTTGGGTTCTGCCTGTGCATCAGCCTGGGGATCGCCGCGGCGCTGTTCTTTCTGGCGGGGGCTGCGGCCTCCTATCTTTTGGGAAATCCCCAGGCCGCCCCCTGCCTGCGGGTGCTGGGGGTGGGGCTGCCCTTTATGTCCCTGTGCACCTGTATGAAGGGGTATTTCCTGGCGGTGGACGAATCCCTCTCCACCGCGTTTTCCGACGGGGTGGAGCAAATCCTCACCATAGGGGGCACGGCATTTTTGTTCTGGCAGTTTGCCCCCCAAAGCCTGGAGGCTGCCTGCCTTGCCGCCATGGGATCCTCCACCCTGGGGGAAGCGGCGTCCTTTTTGTGCAGCTGGGCCGCCTACCGGCGCAGCCTCCGGCGAAACACCCCCAAGGAACGGGAAAAGGCTTCCAGGGTGCTCCACGGGCTGGCGCATATCGCCCTGCCCTGCACTCTGAGTTCCGCCGCCCGCAGCGCCTTAAACACAGGGGAAAACCTGTTGATCCCTCAAGAGCTTCAGCGGTTTGGCCTGGGCTACCAAGCCGCCCTCTCCCAATATGGCCTGCTCCAGGGGATGGCCATGCCTGTGCTCTATTTCCCCTCTTCCCTTCTCTCCTCCTTTGCCTCCCTGCTGATTCCCAGAATCGCCCGGGAACGGGAGCTGGGCCACAGGAGGGCGGTAGCCCACATCACTGGGAAGTCCCTGGGCCTGGCGTTTGCCTTTGGGGTGTTTTTTGCGGGGGTGTTTTTCGCCTTTGGGGACAGCTGGGGCAGGGCCTTTTACGGCAGCGGCAGCGCAGGTGCCTATCTCCACACCCTGGCGCCCCTGGCGCCTTTGATCTACCTGGACGTGGTGGTGGACAGCCTCCTAAAAGGGATGGATGAGCAGTTTAACTCCATGAAATACAACTTCGCGGACTCCTTGATCCGGGTGGTCCTGGTGGTGTGCCTGCTGCGGTTTTTCGGTATGGAGAGCTATGTGGGGATCCTGTTTTTCAGCACGATTTTCAACGCTGCCCTGAGCCTTGCCCGGCTGCTGAAGGTGACCCAGGTGCGGCTGGAAGTGGGAAAACTTGTCCTTGCCCCCCTTTTCTGCGCCGGAGCCGCTGTGGGCCTGGGCAAACTCCTCCTGGGGAGAGTGGCGCTGCCCGGCCCCCTGTGGGAGGTCGCAGCCCAGCTTCTGGTTTGCGGCGGGCTGTTCTGCGCCCTGTACGGGACCTTCCTGGGGGTGGGAAATCCCGAAAAGGGAAAAAACGCAAAAAAGCCGGCCCCCGAAGGGACCGGATTCCTTTAGGACTTGTAGGATTTCGCCAGGGATTTCGCCCGCTCCCGGAACTGTTCCGCCGCCTTTTTCGGGGCTGTAAGGCGGATTTCCGGGCCGTGGGAGAACAACCAGGCGAACAGCTCCCCATCCAGCTGGGTGCGGACCACCGCCCGCACCTTTCCCTTCCCGAAGGGCTCAATGGAGAGCTCTCCGTGGAAAAAGCGGGCGGCCTCGTCCAAGAGGGACGCGGGGAGCTCCAACACAAGCCGCTCCCTGGCGGGCAGGGACTTCTCCCCCTCCCGGGGGCGGTCCAGCAGCCGGACACAGGTGATTTCCGGCAGGGGAACGGGACAGGCCTTTTTCCCCTTCCCGTCGTAGGCCCAGAGCACGGGGACCTCTCCCCGCTTCAAAAGGCGCCAAGGGCTCACTGGAAACTCCTCCTGGGCCCGAATCAACTCCCCGGTGGGATCCAGGCACCACCGGACACGCTCCAGGGTAACCTGCACATCCCGCTCCATGGCCTCCTTTAAAAGGGCCGCCCACTCCGGAGCGGGCGCAGGCTCCTCCTGGGGCAGGGGGCCCTCAGAGAGGGGCTCCCCGCCCTCCTCTCGGGAGAGAAGGGCCTGGGCCTGGTAGGCGCTTCCCAGGGCAGAGCCCAGCTTGCGGATCAAGGGGACAGCCTGCTGGCGGGAAAGGCCGGGGGCCTCCTCCAGGGCGGCCGCCACCAAGTTTAGCTCCTCCTGGGAAAACTCCCGCTTTCCGATGTAGTAGCCAAAGCCGTTTCCACGGCGGGTCTCAATTTGGATTCCAAACTTGCGGAGTGTCTCCAGGTCGTCGTACAGGCTTTTGCGCTCGGCCTGGATGCCAAGACCCTTTAGCTCCTCCAGCATTTGGGGGAGGGACAGGGTGTGCTGGGGGTCCGTGCGCTCCCAGAGCATTTGCAGCAAATACAAAAGCTTCAGTTTTTTCTCAGATACATTCGGCAAGACGGCACCTCCTCACTGGCCGCCGGCCGGGCCGGAACTGACCACCACAGCCACCGTGGAACCATAGTCCAGAGAGTCCCCCGCCGCGTGGTCCTGATAGCGGAGGACATAGCCCGCCTCCACATCCTCGCTGGCCTCGTCCACCCGCTGGGGCTGGAAGCCGTTGTCCAACAAGAGCTGCTCCAATCCCTCGTAGCTGACGCCGGTGTAATCGGGCAGGACCCGCTGGGCGCTGCCCCGGCTGACTGTCACCTTCACCACCCCGTCCTCGGGGAGGGGTTCCCCGGAGAAGGGCACCTGGCTGCTGATGCAGCCCTCCGCCACGGTGTCGTTGAACTCCTGGTCCGCCAGCTCCAGCTGGAAGGGGTATTCGCCGCTCTCCGCCTTTTGGAGGCACTCCTCATAGTTGAGGTTCACCAGGTTGGGTACGGTCTGGGCCTCGTCAGAAACGCTGCTGGCCTGGAACAATTGGCTAAGGTCCGAGAAAGACATGCCCCGCTCCCCCATCCAGAGGGAGGCCACAATCACCAGGGCAATCAAAGTCACGACGGCGGAGCCGATCAGCCACACAAAAGGCGGCAGGCCCCGCCCCTGGGGGATGTGGATGTCCAGGGGGGGAAGCCGGCGGCTCGCCTCGGTCTGGTCCACTTCGGCCACCACAGTGGGGGCCGCAGAAAGCTCCGTCTTAAAGCGCTCGAAGCTGGCGGTGCGCTGGGCGGGACGGATTTGCAGGGCGTTTGCCAGGGCCGTCACGGCAAAGGGCGGCAGGGAGTGCAGCACTTCTTTGGAGATCATCAGCCGCTGGTCTTGGGCGCGGCGGGGAGCCTCTTGGGGCGTCTCGCCGGTAAGGGCGTAAAAAAGAGTGGCGGCAAAACCGTACACGTCGCTGGACTCCCCGCAGGCGGCCTTGGAGCTGTACTGCTCTAAGGCGGCGCAGCCGAGGGCCAGGTCCGCCCGCAGGGGGGAGCCTGCCCGGCGGGCCTCGGGGATGGAAAAGCCTGTGATGAGTAAGGCAGCGTCCTTTGTCACCCGGAGGGTGTCCGGAGAGATGCCCAAGTGGGAGATCCCCAGGGAATTTGCAAGCCCCAGAGCCGTGAGCACCGGCATGAACATCCGGGTGGCTGTGTTCCAGGGGAGCTTCCCCCCCACCCCGTCCACATACCGGCGCAGGGTGACGGAGGGCACGTATTCGTAGACCGCGTAAGCGGTGAGGTTTTCCTCGAACAGGTCCAAAACCGAGTGGACTACGGACACCTCCCGCAGGCGGCTGACGTTTTTCATCAGCTCCACAAAGCTGTCCAGGCAGTCCTCAAAGGCATCCTTGCACCCCTGCTGGGGGGTGACCGTCACACCGTCCTTGCCCCGCTCCGCCAGGGTGTCCGGGAAAAACTCCCGCAGCTCCACGGCCTTGCTGGTGTTCAGGTCCAAGGCGGCATAGGTAAACCCCTCGCCATTGGCGGCCTTGACCCGCCCCACCCGGTAGCGGGAGGCCACCACCGTGTGGAACTCCAAAGCCTGGGGCGTCTGGGGGGCGCTGTTGTCCCAGCCGCAGGCGGGACAGAGATCGCTTCCAAGTTCCAGGGCGGCAAAACAATTCACGCAAAGTTTGCTCTCCATGTTCTCCTCCGGGGCGCCCTTCCCCCTCACTATCCATGAGAAAGAAAGGGCGGACACAAAATTTCTATTGAATTATACCACAGCTTCCCTGAAAACACAAGGAAATATGCCATTTCTGAGGCTCTAAGTACGAAAAGCCGTACTGCCTGCAAAAAACAAAAAGAGAGGGCACGGAACACCGCGCCCCCTCTGCTGCAAGCAGCGAAAATCAGGCCTTGTCCACAGAGCCGAACAGCTCCATCTTTTCCTTGACGGTCTCCTTGATGGCCTCAAAGCCGGGAGCCAGGAGCTTTCTGGGATCGAAGCCCTTGCCCTGCTGGTCCTTGCCGGCCTCGATGTACTTGCGGGTGGCAGCGGCAAAGGACAGCTGGCACTCGGTGTTCACGTTCACCTTGGAAACGCCCAGGGTGATGGCCTTCTTCACCATCTCGGCGGGGATGCCGGTGCCGCCGTGGAGCACCAGGGGCATGGTGCCAGTCTTCTCCTGGATCTTGGCCAGCACGTCGAAGTTGAGGCCCTGCCAGTTTTCGGGGTACACGC
>CALWIE010000179.1 GCA_944380625.1 uncultured Clostridia bacterium | reverse complement strand
CCTCACCTATCCCGAGATCGCCTCCTCCACCTATCCCGACGGGGAGCGTTTCACCGCCTATTCCCTCATTGAGGACGAAAAGCTGGAGAAGGCCCTGGGCCGGCTCCAGGAGGAGGGGAAGTACGAGTACTACACCGTGGAGGACATCAAAAAGCACCTGTTCCTCTACAGCTACCTCAAGGAGTCCGCAGGCCAGACGGTGTCGGAAGCCCGCAGCGCGGGGAACGACTACACCTACGTGGCCAACGAGTACCGCCTGACCTATATCCAGCCCCACGACTACAAAAACCCCAGCGTCGGCCAGCGGCTGTTCTCCCCGGACTACAGCATGGACTTCCTCGAGGCCCTGGTGGAGATCAACTGGGAGCAGATCTCCCAGTACGACGGGGGCCCCGAGGGCTTCCTCACCCTGACGGAGCTGGGGGACATGGAAAGCCTGGACTACGAGGAAGAGGTGCAGCATTACCGCTCTAGGGTAAACGCCATCGTCAACTATTTAAACGCCCTGGAGGCCCAGTCTCCCGGATTTTTCTCCCAGGAGGAGAACATCTCCCTAAAGGACCTGACAGGGGACTTCAAGCTCTTGACCACCGACCTGCTGGACGGCCTTGTAAACTACATCGAGTCCTCCAACATCTCCCGGGACGTGGAGGTGGCCAAAAACCGCCTCCAGGTGAACCTGGAGAACAACACCCTGGAGTTTGAAAAGTACAGCGACCGGTCCGTGGTGAACAAATACGCCATCGACAACTACGACCACACCTTCACGGAAAACCTCATCAACGTGGTGCTGGACGAGAACAACGCCCTCTACCAGGCCCGCCCCAAAACCGCCTTCGACACGGTGGTGGAGCAAAAGCACGATGCGGACGAGCGCAGTGCCGAGTACAGCGCTGAGATCACCTCCATCAACCAGGAGCTCTCAACCCTTGGGGCGGTGTCTCAGGACAGCGCCGCCTACAAGCGCCTGTGCGAAAACTGCGACGCCTACCTGGCCCAGCTGGGGGAGGAGTACGCGGCCCTGGTCCAAAGGGCCTCCACAGTGGTCCGGGAGTACTGCGACCAGTCCAACGGGGACTACCTCCGCTGGGAAGTGGCGGAGCGGGACCTGATCGACAAGGACCTGTTCCTGCGGGCCGGGGCGTCCTTCCTCACAGGGGCCGTTCTGACCTTCATTCTGTGCATGGTCCTCAACATTCTGCAGGACAAGGTGATGCTCCGGAAAAAGCGGAAGCTGCTGGAGCATATCAAACAGGCAAAAATCGGAAGGATTTAACGAGCTATGGAGTTACTAAGCATCAACGACATCCTCAAGGTCATCCGGAAATCTTTTCTGCGCATCCTGGCCGTCTCCCTGGCGGCGGGGCTGATCGCCTACTTTGTGGTGGGCATGAACCAGACCTACACCTGCACCCTGGGCTTCCGGTATAACGACGCGGAAAACGCCGCCCAAGAGGAGGCGGACGCCCAGGAGGACGCCTCCGGCGAGGAGGCCCGGCAGACCAGCCGCTTTGACCCCTACGAGATCCAGAACCCCGTGGTCATCCAGGGGGCCCTGGAATACTTGGGCCTGGGGGACGAGGACCGGCTGAGCGTGCGGGGCGTCCGGCAGGACATCAGCATCTCCAAGGTGGTCACCGAGCTGGATCAGGAGGTGTCGGAATCCGCCGCCCTGCTGGGCGAGAAATACGAGGCGGCCGGCGACGAGTACGAGATGACCTTCACCTACGACGCCTCCCTGGGGGATGAGTTCGGCACCCGCATGTTCAGCGCCATCATCCGGGAGTACGACGAGTTCCTTCTGGACAAGTACTACGACCGGGAGCTGGTTTCGGACTTTGCCCAGGCGGTGGAGGAGTCTTCCGCCGACTATATGGACATCGCCACCTACATGAGCGACCGGCTGGACTCCACCATCGAGTACCTGGGGTCCCTGGCAGACCAGTATCCCGAGTTCCGCTCCAAGTCTACCGGCTACTCCTTCTCCGAGTTGCGGGAGCTCTACGAGCAGGTCCGGGACGTCCAGTACGCCAAGTACTACGGCAACGTCCGGGCAGGGAACCTGGCCAAGGACCCGGAAATGGTCATCAAGGGCTATCAGACCCGGGTAAAGGACCTGACAGAGGCCATGGGCGTGGACAAGGCGGTGGCGGAAAACTACAAAAACGAGATCACCACCTTCTATGACCCCTACAAGGAGGCCGGCCTCTACAACCAGGCAAACCAGGTCCAGACCAACGTGGACGCCTCCAACAACCGGGACCAGGACGTGCTCTACGACGTGGAGGAGTACATCAACACCTACGACAACATCATCCTCTCCTACGCCCAGCGGGCCTCTTCCGCCACAGACGCCCAGCACACCATCGAGCACTACAACGGCATCATCCAGGACTTTTCCAACGACACCGTCTCCCAGGGGGAAAAGGACCGCCTGCTGGAAAAGAACCAGGCCATCTTCAGCGACATCCGGGAGTGCTCCTCCCGGTATTCGGAGCTGGCCAACCAGACGATCAACGAGCTGTACTACGGCAAGATCAACGCCGACCTCCAGTACCTGATCCTGCCCGAGGTCACCGCGGACCTGCCCACCCTTTTGATTGTGGCGTTTGTGGTGGCGCTGGTGTTCGGCCTGCTGCTGATCGGGGTACTGCTGCGGGAGCTGCTGAAAAAGGCCGGGGAGAAATCCCAGGCCGAGCAGGAGCACACCGGGGAAAAGCTCCAGCTGGACGTCTCCTCCAAGAGCCGGATGCACCAGCTCCTCTACGAGCAGTACCTCCGGGGCTTTCCCGAGTTCTTCCTGGTGTACCAGCCCATGCTCTCTCGGGAGAAGGGCGGCCGGGAGCACTTTGAGGTGTTCCTCCGGTGGCGCAACGAAGAGCTGGGCATGGTGTCCCCGGCAAAGGTGGTGGAGTGCGTTGTGGAGCTGGGCCTGTTCCAGCAGCTCAACGAGTGGATCATCCGGGGGGTCTGCGCCGACATCGCCAAAATGGCCCGGCAGAGGGACAAGGCCCCTGTGGTCCACATCAACTGCCCCTCGGGCCAGGTGCGCAACTTTGCCCTCAACGACAGCATCATCCAGTCCGTGTCGGAAAACGAGATCCCCGCCGAGTGCGTCTGCCTGGAGCTGGAGGTAGAGGACATCGCCTCCGCCCTGGAGGACATCACCCTCCTGGAGAAGATGGGCGTCGGCATCTGCATCGACAAGTTTGAGAACACGGAAGAGGAGGAGCAGATCATGCAGGTCCTGGAGCCCCAGTACATCAAGATGAGCCTGGACAGCCTCCACGGGGACCTGTACGCCGTCAGCGCCGCGGACTTTGCCGTCAGCGAAGCGGAGACAGAGATCCGGCTGGCCCGGCTGGTGGCCGCCTGCGGCACCCTCAATTTCGCCAGCCACCGGAAGATCAAGACCTGCATCTGCGGCGTGGAGACCGAAACCCAGGACAAGCTCGTCACCCGGCTGGGCTTTGACTACCGGCAGGGCTTCTTCTACGGCAAGCCCGAGGCCCTGTCCCAAGACCCGGTCCTGCCATGAAAGGGGCGATAAGGTGGCTTTTGGCCCTTTTTGTGCTGGCGGCCGGGGCCTTGGGGGCGTGGGGCTGGAACGCTTACGCCAACAGCCACGTGAGGCTTACAGAGTATGAATTCTCCCACCGGGACGTCCCCGGGCAGTTCGACGGCTACAAGCTCCTCTTGGTCAGCGACCTCCACGAGGCGCCCTTTGGGGAGCAGATCCTGGAGATCATCCGCCGGGAGTCCCCGGACGTGATCCTCTTTTGCGGGGACCTGGTCCAGCTGCCCGGATACGGGTTTGAGCAGGCCAAGGCCATCGCCCAGGGGGTGGGGGACAGCGTCCCCATGTACGCCGTCTCCGGGAACCACGAGTCCCAAAACAGGGAGTACGAGCACATTGTGGGCTGCCTGTGGGACGAGGGGATCCACTGGCTGGAGAACGACAGCGTGTGGCTGGAGAAGAACGGCCAGCGGATCTACCTGATCGGCCTGAAGGACTGCGGCCAAAACGACCCTGTGGGCGAAGGGGCCCTGGAGGAGATCCGGTGGACCGTAGGGGAGCACCACCCGGGGGACGACAGCCTGTTCATCCTCCTGCTGAACCACCGGGCAAACCTCTATCCCTACCTGAAGGACACGGGGGTGGACCTGATCCTCTCCGGGCACATGCACGGGGGGCTGCTCCGGCTGCCCTTTGTCCGGGGGGTGTTCGGCAGGGAAGGGGGGGAGACCGCCCTTTTCCCCAAGTACACCTACGGCTTTTACGACGAAGGGGAGGCCGCCATGATCGTCAGCGGCGGCTGCGACAAAAACCCCGAAAAATTCCGGGTCTTCAACCAGCCGGAAGTGGTGCTGGTCACTTTGAAGAGAGAGGAGGCGTCCGGCTCTTGCACACCCTCTACGTGATTGTTCCCGTCTACAATATGGATCGGTATCTCCGGCGCTGTGTGGACTCGGTGCTGGCGCAGACCTACGGCAGGGTAAAGGTCATTTTGGTGGACGACGGCTCCACCGATGCCTCTCCCGGAATCTGCGACGCCTATGCCGACGCTCACCCCAACGTCTGTGTTCTCCACCAGGAAAACGGCGGCCTCTCCCAGGCCCGCAACGCCGGGCTCCGGCTGGCCCGGGAATCCGGGGACAACAGGGATTACCTGTGCTTTCTGGACTCCGACGACTTCCTCCGGCCCAGGTTTGCCGAAACCATGGTCGGCGCCTGCGAAAGCCTGGGCTGCGGCGCCGCCCAGTGCGGCTACGAAAAAGGGGCGGGGGAGTTTTCCTCCCGGGAAGGCGGGGGGAAGGCCTTCTCCCAAGGGGGGGAGGAGGCCCTTTTGGGATACCGGCTGCGCTCTCTTATGGCCGCCAAGGTCTTCTCCCTTCCGGCGTTCCGGGATGTCTGGTTCCCCCAGGGCCGCTGGAACGAGGATGAGTTTGTCATTTACCGGGCCGTCTACCAGGCCGGCCGGGTGGCCTTTACCGGGGAGAAGCTCTACTATTACTTTCAGCGGGGCGGCAGCATCATGGACGACATCGCCAAAAAGCTCAAGGGCAATCCCCGCCGGTGGGACTGGCTGCGGGCCTACGAGGAGCGGATCGCCTTTTTCACCGCCCTAAATAAGCCGGAGCAGGTCCTGCGCACCCGGGAGAAGATCTGCACCGACCTGATCCTGCGCTACAGCGAACAGATGCGCCTGCGCCCTGATGACCGGGACGAGGACTGCGCAAACGGCAGGTATCTGGCCCTGTACCGGGAAAATTACGCCCAAATGCGCCGGCGGCAGGGAATCCCCCTAAAGCGGAGGGCCATGTACGCGGTGTTCCGGGCCGCCCCGGCTGCGGCGGTCTTTGCCAGCCGCCTCACCCAGCTGCGCAAGTAAAGCCCCGGAGGAGGGAGAGTATGATCATCAACGCCGACGACTTTGGATATTCCCGCCAGGTGAACCAGGCGGTGGCCCGGTGCTTCCGGGAGGGGCTTGTCAACCGGACCACGATCCTGGTGAATATGCCGGCCTCCGAGGAGGCGGCGCGCCTTGCCAGGGAGGAGGGCTTCTTTGACAAGGTGGGGCTCCACATCAACCTGACGGAGGGTTTCCCCCTCACCCAGGCCTGCGCCCGGTCCCCTTTGTGCGACGCCTCCGGCAGGTTTACCGGGACGTTCCACATCCCCCTCCGAGGGAGGCTCTATTTAAACAGGGCGACCCGGGAGGCCATCCGCCAGGAGACAGAGGCCCAGATCCAGCGGTATCTGGCCATGGGATTTACCCTTCTCCACGCCGACTCCCACAACTACACCCACACCTATTTCAGCGTCTACGCCTCCATCTGGAAGCTCTTGCAAAAGTACGGCTTCCGCACGGTGCGCATCAGCCGCAACCTTTCGGAAGAGGGCTTTTCCCCGGCTTTTTCCCTGTACAAAAGGCTCTTCAACGCCCACCTCCGCCGTCTGCGGACCTGCGGGCGCCCCATTGGGACCACCGCCCATTTCGGCTCTGTGCAGGATTTTGAAAAGTGTGAAAAACAGGGGGTAAAAGAGGACGTGGAGCTGATGACCCACCCGGTCCTTCAAAACGGGGTGCTGCTGGACAACACCCTGCCCTGTCCCCACCCCTTTGTGACCAGGGAGTGGATCCGGGAAAAAGGCCTTCACCTGGAGGACGTCACTGGGAAAAAACGCAAGCTGCTGGTGTGCTTTATCCAGGCCCATATCGGCGGGGCCATGACCTCCCTGGTAAACTTTTTAAATGCCCTGGACACAGACCGCTACGACGTGGACGTGATGTTCTACGAGCGGGGGGAGGGGCGCTACGGCATAAAGCCCGAGATCCACTTCCTGCCCCAGGGAAAGCGCCATCAGGGCCGCTCCCCGGGGGAATTCCTCCGGCGGGTGTGCTCTCCCCGCTACGACCTGGCGGCCCTGCGGGGCATGTACTATGAAAAGGTCCTCCACAACCGGCGGGCCGCCATCCAGATCCGCTCCAAGGAGGGCTGCCGCTACTCCGTCCCCCTTCGGAAGGAATATGACCTGGCCGTGGCCTACGAGGCCGACTGGCCCCTAAACTATGTCATGACCCGGGTGAGGGCCCAAAAGAAGATCCTCTGGAACCACCTGGACTACCGGGCCGCGGGCCTGCTGTACCAGGAGGACCGGCGGGCCCTTCAAAAGGCGGACGCCCTGGTGTTTGTCAGCGAGGACTGCCGGGCCGCCTTCGCCCAGGACCACCCGGGGCTTGCCCCCAAGACCCGCTTTCTGCCAAACCTCCTCTCCGCAGAGTACGTCCGCCGGCGAGGGGAGGAGGGGGAGGCGTCCCTTCCCTATGAGGCCCCGGAGGGGTGTCTGCACTTCCTCACGGTGGCGAGGATCAACTTTGAGCACAAGGGCCTGGACCGGGCCGTCAAGGCCTTTGCCCGCCTGAAGGAGGAGGGACTTGCCTTCCGGGCCAGGTGGGTCGTCATCGGCAAGGGCCGGGACGCCGGCCGCCTTTCAGAGATGATCCGCCAGTACGGCCTGGAGGACGTGATATACCCCCTGGGGGCCCGGGAGAACCCCATTCCCTACATGAAGCTGTGCGACGTGATGCTCTTGCCCTCCCGGTACGAGGGAAAGCCCATGGTGGTGACAGAGGGGCACATCATGGGCCTTGTCCCCCTGGTGGCCCGCTACACCTCCGCCGGGGAGCAGATCCAGGACGGGGTGGACGGCTTCATCGTGGAGAACAGCGGCGAGGGGATCTACCGGGGCCTCAAAAGGATCCTGGAGGACCCCGGCGTCCTGGAGGGCCCCAGGGAGTATATACGCCGCCACGACTACGGGAACCAAAGGGAGATCGCAAAGTTTTATGAGCTGGTGGAGGAGCTGTTTTCATGCTAGAGTGGAGAAAAGACGGCCTTGGGCAGGGGGCGGCCGGCTCAGGCCAGCTGCTGAAGCGCCGCGTCTACAACGCCGTATTTTTGCTGGGGTTTGCCCTCTGCCTGGTCCCGGGGCCGCTGCCCCAGCTGACCGGCTACGCCTCTATCCTTTTGGCGCTCTGCGCGGCGGGCAGCTTCTTCGATGAGAATTTCTACCTGTACGCCGCCCTGTTTTTGTACATGCGCTACCGGATGCTCATCGGGGACACCCCCGCGTTTCGGATCTACTCCTACCTGGTGGTGCTGCGCTTTGTGCTGGACCTGCCCAAGACGAAGTTTCGCGCCGCCTATTTCCCCGCCTTGTTCGTGTTTCTCCTCCACAGCGTTTTCGCCATGCCCCAGGTGGAGAGCCTCCGG
Organism: uncultured Clostridia bacterium; assembly: GCA_944380625.1. The sequence goes on along the minus strand of CALWIE010000179.1, from coordinate 11,709 downwards.
GTGGGCCTGAACGTGATCGTGGACTGCGCCCTCATCTACATCATCCTGCTAAAGGTCTTGGAAGAGCCCCGGCTGTTCCGCAAGTTTATCTACGCCTTCCTTCTGGGGGGCGTCGCCTCGGGGGTCTACGGCTGGACCAACACGGAGGTGGCGGTGGACATCAACGTGGCCGGCGCCGGGGCCCACACGGTCCACCGGAATTTCGGCGCCCTGAGCGACTCCAACTTCGCCGGCCTGTTTTACAGCCTGTGCGCCGTCTCCTCGATGGAGGTGGCGGGCATCCCCAAATGGCTGCGCTGTGCCCTTGTGGCGGCCTTCGGGGTGATGCTCCTGCAAACGGCCAGCATCTCTGCCCTGGGCGTCCTGGTGGGGCTGTCCATCCTCTATGTAGTCCTCCGGTACCGGGCCCGGTCCCTGGTGATCCTCGCTGCGGCCTTCGTGGGTTTGGCGGCGGTGGTGGCCGTGGTGCTGGCCATCCCCCAGCTGCGGGAGATCGAGGCCGTCTCCGGGCTTATCATCCGCATCAACGAAAAGCTCTCCTACATTCCCCGGGGCCGGTGGGACCTGTTCACCACGGACCGGGCGGCCATCTGGGGCGAGGCCATGGAGATCTTCGCCCAAAAGGGGATTCTGGGCCAGCTCTTCGGCGGGGACGTGGTCACGGTGATGTCCATCGACGAAAACGTCCTGCCCATCGCCTGCCACAACTCCTATATCCAGGCTCTGCTCAATTTCGGCATCCTGGGGACAGCGGCCATTTACCTGCCCCTGCTGGGGGTTTTCTCCTACCGGCTGATGCGCCATTTCTCCCAGCCGGCGGGCTACGAGGCCCAGGATGTCAAAATCCTGCAAATCCTCTTTAACTTCGCCTTTCTCGTGTTCGGCCTGACGGTGGACTTTTTCATCGACTGGCCCTTCGTGATGCTCTATTTCATCTAGGAAAGGAGGCCCTCCCGTGTTCTCTGTGATCCTGCCCACGTACAACGGGGCCCGTTTCTTGCCCCAGGCCATAGAAAGCGTGCTGCGCCAGAGGGAGAGGGACTGGGAGCTGATCGTGGTGGACGACGGCTCCACCGACGGCACCCAGGCGGTGCTGGAACCCTACCGGGACCACCCCCAGGTGCGGGTGATCTCCCAGGAGAACCAAGGGGCCGCCGCCGCCCGGAACCGGGGGATGCAAGAGGCCCGGGGCGGCTACTTCGCCTTTTTGGACGCCGACGACCTGTGGTTTGAAAACCACCTGGAGGTCATGGGCGAGCTGATCCGCCGCTACCCCCAGGCGGGCCTGTACGGCAGTTTTACCAGCGTCCAGCTGGCAAACGGAAAGACCGCCGGGGTGTGCCCCTACTTCCAAAACCGCCCGGGGCCGGTGCTTTTGGAGGACTTTTTCCAGGAGTACGAAAGGGACAAGTCCGCAAAGGTCTTCACGGTCATCACCACCTGTGTCTCCCGCAGAGCCTGGGAGCGGGCTGGGGGCTTTCCCACAGGGTGCCGGATCGGGGAGGACCTGGAGTTCTCCCTGCGGGTGGCGGCCTATTTCCCCGTGGCCCTCACCGGGAAGGCCACAGCCGTCTACCGCAAGCCCCTCTCCCAGGCCACCCGGGAGGAGTCCTTCGACCCGGACTGGGGGTTTTTCCAGGGGGTGGAAGAGCTCTACCGGGACCCGGACATCCCCGCCGGGAAAAAAGAGCACCTCAAAGAGGTGATGGAGTGGTTCTCCATGCGGCGCTGCCGGCATTATATCATCCGGGGGGAGAAAGCCGCCGCCCGGGCGCACCTGGCGGACATGGGCCGCAGGAAGGCCTTGGCAAAGGACCGGGCCCTGACCCGCCTTTTGCTGCTCATGCCCACAGCCCTTGTCCGGGCGTTATTCCAATGGAGGTGGAGAGGAAAATCATGATTGAACTGAGCAAGAACCTGGAGCGCCTGCTCCGGGAGATGAAGACGGCCCACCCGGAGACCTTTTACCACAGCCTGCGGGTGAAGAACCTGACCGCCGAAATGCTGCAAAAGTCCCAGGAAAAGGGGCTTTCCCACTACAGCGAAAGCCAGCTGGACAGCATCTGCAAGGGGGCCCTTCTCCACGACCTGGGAAAGCTGAAGGTCAACAACGCCCTTTTGACGAAGACCTCCGCCCTGGAGGCCGGGGAGATGGACCACCTGCGGGAACATGCCCGGCTGGGCGCGGAGATGGTGGAAGGGGAGCTGGGCCCCGCCGAGCGGGAGATCGTCCAAAATATCTGCCGGTTCCACCACGAGCGGACGGACGGCGGCGGCTACGAAGGGGAGAGGAAACTGCCTCTTTACGTGTGGATGGTGGCCCTGTGCGATGCCTTCGACGCCCTCCGGTCCGACCGGATCTACCGCCAGAGCTTCCCGGTGGAAAAGATCTTCCAAATGCTCCGGCAGGGGGAGTGCGGGCAGTTTGACCCCGCCCTCATCGACCTTTTGGAGTCCATGGTAGGGGGAAGGGACAAGCAATGCGTTTTTTAAACTCCCTGCGCAACAGCGCCCTGGCCCTTTTGGGGCAGGTGGTCTCCATTGTGCTGGGGTTTGGGGTGAGGTGGGTGTTCGTCCGGCAGCTGGGCCAGGAGTACCTGGGGGTAAACTCGGTGATGGAGAGCGTGCTCATGATCCTCTCCATGGCGGAGCTGGGCATTGGCACCTCGGTGGCCTTCGCCCTGTACAAGCCCATCGCCGACGGGGACGAAAAGCGGATCGCCAGCCTCATGGCCTTCTACAAGCTGGTCTACCGGATCCTGGGGGTGGGCACGGCCCTTGTGGGCCCCCTGCTGATCCCCTTCCTGGGATTTTTCACCCGGGAGGCCGTGGAGGTGGCCCACATCAACGGCATCTACCTGCTGTTTGTGCTCAATACGGTGTTGAGCTACTTTTTCTCCTACAAGCGCACCCTGTTTTCCGCCTGCCAGCAGCACTATGTGGTCAGCGTCACAGAGGACGGGATGGCGGTGCTAAAATACGCCCTCCAGGCCTTTGTGCTCCTGCGGTTTGAAAGCTACCTGGGCTACCTTGCCGTCAACCTTATCTGCGGCGTGGCCACAAACCTGATAGTCAGCGTCCTGTGCGACCGGCGCTACCCCTACCTGAAACAGTACAAAAGGGAAAAGCTTTGTAAAGAGGACCGGGACAAGCTGAAAAAGAGCGTGGTCTCCCTCATGGTCCAAAAGATCGGGGCCAAGCTGGTGACCAGCACCGACAACCTGATGATCTCCTACGCCAAGCTGACCCTGATGGGGGTCTACAGCAACTACTCCATGGTGGTCAGCACCATCTCCCGGGTGGTGTATCAGGTGCTGCGCTCCATCCTGGGGAGCGTGGGGGACCTGATGGTCCAAAAGGACGACGGGCGCAAATACCAGGTGTTCCAGGAATTTGCCTTCGCCAATTTCTGCTGCTATTTCTTCTTTTCCGTGGGAATCTCCGCCTGCCTGGAACGCTTTTTGACCCTGTGGGCCGGGGAGGGTTGGCTGCTCTCCCCGGCGGTGACCTTCGTGGTGGTCCTGAACTTTTTCCTGCACGGCCAGCGGGAGGCCAACATCCTGGTCATAGAGGCGGCGGGCATCTTCAACCACCTGCGGCTGAAGGCCGTGGGCGAGGTGGTGGTGAACCTGGCGGTGTCCTACCTGTTTTTGGCGGTTTTCCAAATGGGAATCTACGGCGTGCTGCTGGGGACCACCGTCTCCATGGTGAGCGTGTGCATCTGGTGGGAGGTCTGGGCTGTACACAAGCACGCCCTGCACCGCCCGGTGGCCCGGTATTACCGGGGCTACTTCCTGCAGCTGCTCTCGGCGGCAGCAGGGTGCTTTGCCGCCTATGGGGCCGCCGCCCTGATCCCCGTGGGGGGCCTTTTGGGCCTGCTTCTGGCGGGGCTGAGCGCCCTGGGGATTTTCGCGGCGGTGCTCTTGCTGTTTCACGGCAGGACCCGGGAGTTTCGGGCCCTGCTGGGAAGGTTCCACATCCGCGTGCAAGGAGGGTGAATAGAAACATGCTTCGGCAGATTCAAGAAAAAGAGCTGGGGGCGCTCCGGGAGCTGCGCCGGGTGTGCGACAGGCACCAGATCCGCTATTTCCTGGGCCAGGGCACCTTGCTGGGGGCGGCCCGGGAGGGAAAATTCATCCCATGGGACGACGACATCGACGTGCTGATCCCCCACAGGGACCTACAGCGCCTGCGGGAGGTCTTCCCCCAGGAGGCCGAGGGGACGTACAAGCTCACAAACCACCGGGTGGAGGCCCACTACCCCCTCTCCTGGAGCAAAATCCGCATCCAGGACACCCTGTCCAGGCCGGTGCGCTACCGGGAGATCCCCATTGACTGGGGCGTCTGCCTGGATTTGTTTCCCATCTATCCCGTCAGCGACTGGGCCCCGATGCGGAAGGCGGAGGTGCTCTTCTTCAAAGGGGCGCGCAAGCTGCTCCTCAGCGAGATGACCCAGTACGACGGCCCCGGCCGCCCGCTGCTGGCAAAGGCTCTGGAGAAAGTCCCCCTGCCCCTGCGGCGCCGGGCAATGGATGCGGCCAACGCCCTGCTGGCCCGTCACGGGGAGGGTACCCGTTGGGTGTACTTGACCTGCAAAGGGGGGCGGTTGGCCCGGCGGGAGCTGATTTTCGGAGAGCCCGCCACCTTGCCCTTCGAGGGGGAGGAGTACCCTGTGCCCGCGGACTGGGACGGCTTTCTAAAGCTCCAGTACGGGGACTACAGGACCCCGCCCCCCGAGGGGGAGCGGGGCGGCCACGACCTGCGCATGGGGGAGATCGAGTGGAAGGTCTAACCCTTCCGGCAGGGGGCAAAAAAGGCGCCGGGGGAAACCGGCGCCTTTGGGAAGGTGCGTTATGACTGGGGCAGGAGGACCCCCAGGGAGAGGAGCTTCTCCCGCAGGGCCCCGGCGTCCCCGGTAAACAGGAAGCCGGGAATGCCCACCGCCTGGGCCCCTTGGACGTTTGCCTCCATGTCGTCCACAAAGAGGCACTCCTCCGGGGCCAGGTGGAACCGGTCCAGAGCAATGCGGTAGATTTCCCCGCTGGGCTTGCAGCAGCGGTACTGGGCGGAGACCACCGTGCCGTCGAAGAATTGGCTGCCCGGCACCTGGGGCCAGTAGGAGGGCTGCCGCAGGCTGGCGTTGGAGACAAGGTACAGCTTCAGGCCGGCCTCTTTGCAGTCCCTCATGAGCTCCTCCATGCCGGGGATGGGCAGGATGGGCTCGTTCCAGCGGAAGATGAGCTCCCGGGCGGCCTGGTGGAGGCGCTGGGGCAGCCGGGGCAGGGCGTGGGCCTCCAGGTCCCCCTCGGTCATCTCCCCAAGGTCCAGCCGGGGCCACAGGGGGGACTCAAAGACCTCTTGCAGCAGCAGCTTCCGGTCCTCCGGGGCGCTGACGCCCACCCGGTCCAGGAACCGTTGGGGCTCATAGCGTATCAGTACGTTTCCCATATCGCTCAAAATGGCAGAAAGCATAGCGGCCTCCCTACAATAGGATACATTTCTACAGGGGATTATACTCTTTTTCCCCGCTTTTGTAAACGGGGGGCCTCCCTTGCTTTCCCCACAATATCGTGGTAGACCTTAGCACATAGTATACAGAATGTAAAATACGAAAAACGCCCGGGAGGCCTTTGTCCTCCCGGGGCCAAAACGGACCGCGTAACCAGGCCCAAGGGATCCCCTTTCCCCCAGCCGGGGCAGGGATTCCTTTTTACCAAGGGAATGAGGCGCTTATGGAAATGGAAAAGAAAAATTCTCTGGTTCCCACAGAACCCAACTGCCAGAACCGGATCGAAGAATGGAAGCGGCGCGCCACAAAGGACGCCCTCTCCGGCCTGTTGAACCGGGCCGCCCTGGAGTACTGCGTCCGGGCGCGCCTGGAGGACATGGGCCCGGGGGAGACCTGCGCCCTGTTCATCGTGGACCTGGACGACTTCAAACGTGTCAACGACACCCTGGGCCACCAGGCGGGGGACAAGGCCATCTGCCAGGCGGCCAAGGTGCTCTCCCGGGTGTTCTGCGCCAGGGACGTCGTGGGCCGGCTGGGGGGCGACGAGTTCGCCGCCTTCCTGTGGGGGAATATCACCGAGGAGGTTGCCCGGTCCAAGGCCGCCGAGATCTGCGCCAACCTCCAGCTGGCCCTGGGGGACCGGCGGGCCGTCACCCTCACGGCCAGCGTGGGGGTGTACCTGGCGGGGAAGGGGCAGAAGTTCGAAGGGCTCTACCACTCTGCGGATCTGGCGATGTACAAGGCGAAAAACGCCGGAAAGCACCAGTACTACCTGAAAAACGGCGTCTCCCACCGGGAGGGACCCAGCGGCGACTACCGCCCGGTAAACGCCATCCTCCTCAGCGAGCTGCTGGAGAACATGGGCAGCGGCGTGGCCCTGCTGGAGATGGGGGAGGCCCCTCAGGTGATCTACGTGAGCCCCAGCTTTTGCAGCCTCATCGGGGCGGACGTCCAGGCCTTCCCCCTGCCCAAGCTCCTGGGGGAGCTGATCCACCCCGACGACCTGCTCCCCCTGGTGGAGATCCTCCGGGCGGGACTTTCCTCTGGCGGCACAGTGGAGCACAGCCACCGGGTCGCTGCGGGGAGAGGCTGTCAGTGGCTGTGGTGGCACGTCAAGGCCATGCGCATCGAATACGACGCGCCCAACCCGGTCATGCTCATCACCGCCATGGACATCTCCCAGTTCAAAGAGACCCAGCAGCGCCAGGAGGACCAGATCCGCCGGCTCCAGGCCGCCTTGAACCAGACCTCCAAGCGCCTTTGGGAGGTGGACATGGCCACCGGCGTGTTCCGCTCCTACAGCCGGGACGGGAAGCTCCTCCCCCTGGGGGAGGAAAACGCCAAGTTCCCAGAGCAGCTCATTGCGGGGGGCTGGATCCACCCCAACTCCGTGGCCCGGTTCCGGCTCTTTGCCCAGGAGCTGCTGGGGGGCTGCGTCCAGGGGTTTGGTAACTTCGCCGTGCGCAACCGGGGAAACAGCTACTACAGCTGGGCCTCCGTCTCCTACCGGATGCTCTTCGATGACCTGGGCCGGGCCACCCGGGCCGTGGGTGTGCTGGAAGAGCTCCCCCGGGGCTTTGGCACCATGGCCATGTGGCCCGCCGGCCAGCAGGACCTTCCCGAAAGCCTGGTGGCGGACCTGGTCCTGCGCATGCGGGCCAATCTGGACCTGGACACCGTGGAGCTGCTGTGGGAGGAGGGCAGCGACCTCAGCGGCCAGGTGCAGGAGGCCCGGTGCTCCCAGGTTCTCCAGGTGGAGCGGCAAAAGGTGTTCGGCAAGGGCGACCAAAAAGCCCTAAAGCCCCACTTCGACCGGGAGCGGCTCCTGGAGGAGTTCGAGGCCGGCCGGCGCTGGCTGTGCGGGGAATACCGCCGGGTGGACAGCGGCGGGGGCATCCGCTGGGTGCGCCATGTGCTCTACATGGCCCAGGACCCTGTGTCCCGGCAGCGGTACCTGTTCGCCTATTTGATCTGGCTGGACCCGGACCGCCGGATGGAGCCCCATGTCCGGGGGGAGAACCTGCGGGACCCGGTCACCCGCCTGTACAGCCGGGAGACCCTCCGGCGGATCGCCGAGGGGCTGTTTGCCCGGCGGGGCGGGGGCAACCGGGCCGTAGTGGTCCTGCAGGTGTACGGCCTGGACCCCTGGCGGGAGAAGGACCCCGCCGGGGCGGACCGCTCCCGGTATGAGATCGCCGCCGCCCTCTCCCTGGTCATGGGGGGCGGCTGCGTCCTGGGCCAGCACGGCCCCGCCCAGTATGTGCTCCTCTTTCCGGCGGTGCCTTCCAAGGAGGAGCTGCGCCGCCGGATCGAGGAGGGCCTTGCCTGTATGCGGAAAATGCTGGGCCCCGAAAGGGCCTACCAGGCCCTGCGCTTTGTGTTCGGGGCGGCGCTGCTCTCGGCGGAGTCCGCCCGGTACGAGGCCATGCTCACGCAAGCGCTGCGGGTGTGCTCCCTTCAGGAGGACTCCACCGCAGACACAGTGGCCTTTGCCCAGGAGATGGACGACTGGGGCTGGGCCCAGCTCTCCCCCAGGCCGGAGGACAGCCAGGGGACCGTCCGCTCCACAGAACTGGACCGCCCCCTGTCCACCCTGGAAAAGGACGTGGCCTTCGACTGCGTGGCCACCATGCTCACCGCCAAAACCCTGGACGCCTCCATAAACGGGGTGCTTAAAACCATCGGCACCTACTACCACGCGGACCGGGTCTACACCTTGAACCTGGTGGGGGACCGCCGGGCGGTGGTCATGGCCTTCGAGTGGACCAGCCCCGGGCGGCGGAGCATCCAGCAGGTGGTGTCCGGCATGAGCCTGAAGCGCTTCCCCCTGCTGGAGCGCTGCCTGGGGGAGCGCGCCCCCCTGTTCCTGTCCCGGAATGGGGGAGGGGGCAAGGAGGGCGCCCCGGAAAAGCCCTGGTATTTCACCGTCTTCCCCTTGGCGCGGGAGGGCCAGGTGGAGGGGTTCCTCTGCATAGAAAACGCCCGGGAGCACCCGGAGGACGCCGCCCTGTTCGGCACGCTGATCCCCTATATGCTCCTAGAGCGGGAGCGCTTTCACGGAAACCCGGGGGGCGTGGACCCGGTGACCCGCCTGATGGACCTGCCGGACCGCCAGCCCTACCGGGAGATCGTCCAGACCCTCACCTCCGAGCGCTTCAGCTCCCTGGGCGCTGTGTGCCTGGACATCCCCCACCTGTCGGAGGCGGGGGGGCTGGGCTATGAAAAGGACAGCAAGCTCCTCTGGTATGTGGCCAAAAACCTGACAGACCTCTTCGGCCCCGCCCTCTCCTTCCGGGTGTGGGACACAGAGTTTGTGGCCTTTTTCCCCAACACCACCCGGGAGGTGTTCGTGGGGCGGTGCGGCCGGCTCCGGTCCATCCTCCAGCGCCGGTATCCCAAGCAGGTGCGCCTTGGCCGGGCCTGGGCCCAGGGGACCTTCACCGGGGCACGGCTGGTGGAGGAGGCCCGGGCCGCCATGCGGATCTCCTCGGGGACCCTGGCGGCGGAGGTCCGGGAATTTGCCGAAAACGCCGCCCTGGCCCCCGCTCCCGAGGGAAAGATGGCCCGGGCCGGCCAGCGGTTCACCATCTACCTGCAGCCCAAGCTCAACATCCGCACCGGGGCCCTCTCCGGGGCGGAGGTCCTGGTGCGGGGGGTGGGGGAGGACGGCTCCATCGTCCCGCCCTCCCAGTTTATCGAGCTGCTGGAGGAAGAGGGGGCCATCCGGGACCTGGACCTGCTGGTCCTAGAGCGCGCCCTCTCCCTGGTGGACCAGTGGCGCCGGGCCGGCCTGGGGGTGGTGCCTGTGGCGGTCAACCTCTCCCGGGTGACCTTGGCCCACCCCTCCACCCTGGCCTCGGTACTGGCCCTGCAGAGCCGCTACCCCCACCTGCCCCCCGAGGCCTTGGAGCTGGAGATCACCGAGCGGGGCGAGGGCGTGGACAACGAGGAGCTCCGACAGATCGAAGAGGAGTACCACGCCTGCGGCCTGCGCCTCTCCCTGGACGACTTCGGCTCCAAGTACGCAAACCTGCCCCTTTTTACCAATGTGAAGTTCGACACAGTCAAGCTGGACCGGGGCCTCATCGCGGAGGTGGTCCAAAACCCCATCAGCCGCACCCTGGTGGGGGACATCATCCAGATCTGCCAGGAGTTCCACATGGCCTGCGTGGTCGAGGGTGTGGAGACGGGGGAGCAGGCCGCCGCCCTGCTGGAGATGGGCTGCGACCTGGCCCAGGGGTTCTACTTCGACCGGCCCCTGCCCATCCAGGAGTTTGAACGGAAATACCTGCATACGGCGGATCCCGCGGCGCGGGAAAACAAGAAGGAGGAACGTTTATGAACAACCGAGAGGAAAAAAAGACCACCCTGGGGGAGCCTGCCGGACAACCGCCCCTGGTCATTGGCATCGGCGCTTCCGCCGGGGGGCTGGAGGCCCTGCAGCAGTTTTTCGACTACATGCCCCCCAACAGCGGCCTGAGCTTCGTGGTGGTGCAGCACCTGTCCCCCGACTACAAAAGCCTCATGGCCGACATCTTGGCAAAGCACACGGAGATGTCCGTCTACCAGGCGGAGGACGGCATGCCCGTGGAGCTGGACACCGTGTACCTGATCCCCCCGAAAAAATACATGACCCTCCACGAGGGAAAGCTGCGCCTGTCCGACGCCCCCAAGACCCTGAACCACCCCATCGACGCATTTTTCACCTCCCTGGCGGAGGAGCGCCGGGAGCACTCCATCGCGGTGGTGCTCTCCGGCACCGGTTCCGACGGCACCAAGGGCGTAAAGGCCGTCAAAGAGCACGGGGGCCTGGTCATCGCCCAGGACCCAGACAGCGCCAAGTTCGACGGCATGCCCCGCAGCGTCATCAACACGGGCCTGGCGGACTTTGTCCTCTCCCCGGAGGAGATTGCCGAGGAGATCCTCAACTTCTCCAACACCTCCGTGCTGCTGCCCCCTCTCCGGGGGGACAGCTTTTCCTCTGAGGAGGACGCCCCCTTCTCCGAGGAGGAGACCCTCTCCCACATCTACACCATCCTGAAAAACGCCAGCGGGATCGATTTCACCTACTACAAGCGCTCCACCATCCTCCGGCGCATCGAGCGGCGGATGCTTGTCACCCACACCAACAGCCTTTCGGAGTTTGCCCGGCTCTTGGGGGACAGCCCCGAGGAGGTCAACGTCCTCACCCGGGAGATCTTCATCGGCGTGACCAACTTCTTCCGGGACCCAGCCTTTTTTGAAAAGCTCAAGTACAACGCCGTCTACAAAATCGTGGAGCGGGCCAAGGAGAACGAGCCCATCCGGGTGTGGAGCGCCGGGTGCTCCACCGGGGAGGAGGCCTACTCCATCGCCATCCTGTTCCAGGAGGTCATGGAGGAGCTGCAGGTCAAGCGGGACGTGAAGATCTTCGCCACCGACGTGGACAGCCGCGCCCTGGAGCAGGCGGGCAGGGGCGTCTTCTCTGAGAACATCATCGACGACGTCACCCCGGACCGGTTGGCCAAATTCTTCCTGAAGGTGGGGGACCAGTACCAGATCTCCAAATCCTTGCGCCGGATGATCGTCTTCGCCACTCACAACATGTTTTCCGACCCGCCCTTCGGCAAGCTGGACCTGATCGTCTGCCGCAACGTGATGATCTACTTCCAGCCGGTGATGCGCCGGGGGCTGTTCGCCATCTTCCACCAGGCCCTCAAAAGCGGGGGGTTCCTGTTCCTGGGCAAGAGCGAGACGGCCGGGGAGTATGTGAACCTCTTCAAGCCCGTGTGCTCCGCGGAAAAGATCTACGTCCACAAGGCCGAGGGCAAGGTGGAGGACCTGGCGCCGCCCACCTTCAACATCCCCAATATCCAAAACCTCTCCCTGCGGAACATCCACGCGGGGCTCAGCCAGAGCAGCGAGCCTGCCGACGAGCGCCGCTACACCCGCTTTTTGGAACGCCACCTGCCCGCCTCGGTCATCATCCGGGAGGACGACACGGTGCTCCACTTCTTCGGCAATTACAACGACTACCTGACCCTGGCCCCGGGAAAGGCCACCTTGAACTTCTTCCAAATGGTGAGCAAGGACCTGTCCCTGGTGGCCGCCACGGCGGTCAGCCGCTGCCGGGCGGAGCACACCGCCATCACCTACACGGACATCGCCGTGGACGTTCCCTCTGGCAGGAGGGTGGTCAACCTGCTGGTGGAGCCCGTTCC
>CALWIE010000178.1 GCA_944380625.1 uncultured Clostridia bacterium | reverse complement strand
CCCGGCGGCCCGCCGGGCCCTTTTCGCCCTGGAGCCCCCGGCGCTGGATCTGGGCTTTTCCCGGCTGGGCTCCTTCCCTCAAAAGGGCGGGTTCCTCTGGTGGCTGGGAGCCGGCCCCTGCCCGGAGCTAGCGGCCCTGGAAAAGGAGCTCCGCTCCCTGCTGGAAAAAGAGGGATTCTCCTTGGAAAGGCGGCCCTTCCTGCCCCATGTGACCCTGGCCCGCCGCGTCCCGGTCCCCACTCCCCAGGGGGCGTCCCTCCCCCGGCCCATCCGGGCCCGGTGCGATAGGGTCTGCCTTTTGCGGTCCCACTTGGGGCCCGGGGGCTCCCGCTATGAGGAGCTTATCTGCCAGCCTGCAAAAAATCCCCTGTCCAGATTCCCTGGATAGGGGATTTCCCTTTGCGGATCTCACTTTAAATGGGCCCGCAGCTTGCCGCAAATTTCCAGGAAGGCCTTTTTCTCCTCCTGGGTCAAGCACTGGGAGAGGCCGTCCTCCACCTCCCGGATGCTCCGGGTCACCCGCTCGTGAAGCTCCACGCCCCGGGGGGTGAGCTCCAGCTTTTTCAGCCGGGCGTCCCGCTCTACGGAGCTGCGGACAATCAGGCCGTTTTTCTCCATCAGCTGCAAAATGCCCGTCACCGTGGAGCGCCGGATGGTGAACTGCTCTTGGATGTCCCGCTGGAACACCTCCCGGTCCCGGTTCTCGTAGAGGTAGCCCAAAATCCACCCCTGCATCCCCGTGGGCTGGTCTTCCCGGGAAAACGCCATTTTATCTACGCGGCGCTTCACCAGGTGGGACAAGGTGCGGATTTGGAAACCGATGTCTCCCCCATATTCCACTGGCCTTTCCCTCCCGTTCTGTTAGGTAACTAACAGTTAGTATACCGGATTTTCCCATCCTTGTCAACACAGGGCGTCCCAAAAGGGAAAAACCCCCGGGAAAACGGGGGTCTTTCCGGGGGCGGGTTTCAGCGGCAGGGGTGGCCCCCTTCGCCCAGGTCGGTGGCCTTGGGCGGGAAGAACTCGCTGGTGGGGAAGTCGATGCGCCGGAACAGCTCGCAGGGGTTGTCGCTGGAGGCGACGCACTCCTTCTCGGGCACGCAGAAGTCGTAGGCGGGGATGAGCATTTGGACGTTGCGCACCACCTGGACGATGATGAACAGCCCAATGGTGGCGTACACCACGTTTTTCTGGGGGCCGGTCTCAAACTCGCCCCCATAGCGCTGGCAGATGGACTCTGGGATGCGGCAGTAGGGCTCGCACCCGCAGGCCGGGTGCTCGCAGAGCCGGGCGGAAAGGGCCACGGGCTCCGCCACCTGCACGGTGGCCTTGGGCAGCACCCGGGCGTCCTCCACCTGGGGATCGTCCATCCCACAGCCCGAGGTGAACAGCTTTACGTTGCCCTCGCTGCCGTAAAGGATTACCTTTTTGTTGAAGATGGACACCCCGTTTACCGGCACCGGGCAGGACGTGGGCCCGCCGAACAGGTCCAGGGCCACGTCGAAGAAAAAGGTCATGTCCACCGAGTAAAAGCCCTTGTTAAAGGGGATGGGCTGCAGGTCCATGTACACGGTGATGACGCTCACGTCCCGGATGCGCACGTTGGTGGCGCTGTCCACCAGGGGCTGCCGCGCCGCGGGGAACAGCACCCGTATGTCCTCGAGGCAGTCCTTATCCGAGCAGCTGTCGTACACCCGCTGCGCGTCGATGCACACCGCCTCTTTGAAATAGTCCCTGCAATCGTACTCCGGGACGCATTCATTTTCGGCCATGAAATCTCCTCCTTTGGGGTTTCTCACTCCCATTGTATGTCTCCCAAAGGAATTGGTGCGGGCGCGTGGCCGTGACCGGCCGGGACGAGTCGCGCCATCGCTCGTTCCACTCGCTCTCTACAGTGGGTGGCCAGCGCTGCGGCGCGGTTGTTGCTTTTTCCGTAAAACGGCAGTCGCCTACCCTCCGCGAACGCGCGCTGCCGACTCACACAGCCCGAGCGCCAGCGAGCGGCCTGGAGCGCGAATTGTCCAGCCCGGTCACGGGCCGGGCCGTGACCGGCCGGGACGAGTCGCGTTGTCGCTCGTTCCACTCGCTCTCTACAGTGGGTGGGTAAAGCGGTGGCGCGGTTTTTGCTTTTCCTGCAAAACGGCAGCCACCTACTCGCCAGAAGTTTGTGTAGGACAATCCCGCCCTTGCCGTAGGCAAGAAGGCGGCTTGTCCTGTGCGGCCACGCACCCGCCCTTGCCGTAGGCAAGAAGGCGGCTTGTCCCGTGCGGCCACGCACCGGTCACGGGCCCGTGGGGGATTAGAGTTTGGTGAGGCGGGCGAAGTTGGCGAAAAGCTTTTTGGTGCCCACCTTTTCAAAGGCGATCTCCAAAAGGGTGTCGTTTGCCATGGGTGTGGCGGAGAGGATCAGGCCCTGGCCGAAGGTCTTGTGGGAGACCGTGTCCCCGGGCTTGTAGGAGCCGGCGGGGGCGGGCTTCACCGGGTGGGGCACAAAGGCCGCCTTCCCCGGGGATGCCTGCCGGGGGGCGCCTGTCCCGGGGCGCGCCGCCCCCACCCGGGAGCGGTAGGCCCACTCCCGGGAACGGCTGTGCTCCAAAAGCTCCTCGGGGATCTCGCCGCCGAAGCGGGAGAGCCGGTTGCGGGAGGTGGTGCCGAAGATCATCCGGCTCTCCGCGTGATAGATGTACAGCTCCTCTCGGGCCCGGGTGATGGCTACGTAGGCCAGGCGGCGCTCCTCCTCCACTTCTTCGGGGTTGTAGAGCACCGACATGCCGGGGAAGACGCCTTCTTCCCAGCCGGGCAGGAAGACCACCGGAAACTCCAGCCCCTTGGCGGAGTGGATGGTCATCATCACCGCGGAGTCCGCCTCTTGGTCGTAGTTGTCGATGTCCGTAAACAGGGAGACCTCCTCCAAAAAGCCGGAGAGGGCCGCCTCGTCCCCGGCCTCCTCCTCGTACCGGCGGAGCATGGAGGAGAGCTCTCGGACGTTTTCGATCTTCTCCTCCGCTTTCTCAGGCTCGTCCTGGCGCAGGAAATCCTCATACTGGAGGCGGTCCACCAGCTCCTCATAGAGGCCGCTGGGGGACAGCTGCCCTCCATCGTTTTTCTCCCGCAGCTCCTCCAAAAGCCCCATAAAGGGCGCCAGCTTCCCGGCGGCCCGGGAGATGGCGGGGAAGTCCCGGGGATGGCCCAGCACGCTGTAGAGGCTCTCCCCCACCTGTTGGGCGATTTGAGAGGCCAGCTCCACCGTGCGCTCCCCCACCCCCCGGCGGGGCACGTTCACAATGCGGCGCAGGCGGATCTCATCAGCGGGGTTGTTGATGACGCTCAGGTAGGCGATCATATCCCGGACCTCTTTCCGGTCGAAGAACCGGATGCCCCCGATGATCCTGTGGGGGATCCCCTCCTTGGCGAACATCCGCTCCAAGGTCAGGGACTGGGAATTCATCCGGTAGAGCACCGCGTAGTCGGAAAACTTCCGCCCCCGGGCCACCCCCTCCAGGATGGTGCGGGCGATGCGGTCGGCCTCGTCCTGCTCGTTTTCCGCCAGGTGCAGGGAGATCTTCCTGCCGGGGCCCTGGGCGGTCCACAGGGTTTTGCCCTTGCGCTCCTGGTTGTGGGCGATAACCGCGTTGGCCGCGTCCAGGATGTTTTGGGTGGAGCGGTAGTTCTGCTCCAAGCGCACCACCCGGGCCCCGGGGAAATCCTCCTCAAAGTGGAGGATGTTCTCGATGGTGGCCCCCCGGAATTTGTAGATGGACTGGTCGTCGTCGCCCACCACGCACAAGTTGCCGCTCTTCCCGGCCAGCAGGCGCACAAACTCGTACTGGGCGTGGTTGGTGTCCTGGTACTCGTCCACCATCAGGTAGCGAAAGCGGTTCTGGTAATATTCCAGCACGTCGGGGCATTTTTTAAACAGGCGCACAGCGTTTACCGGCAGGTCGTCGAAGTCCATAGCGTCCCCGTCCTCCAGACGCCGCTGGTACAGCCTGTAGGCCCGGGCCACCTGCTTGAGGCGGAAGTCCTCCCCGGCCTCCTGGGCGTACTCCTCCGGGGAGAGGAGCTGGTCCTTGGCCCGGGAGATGGCGGAGAGGGCCGCCCGGGGGGAAAGGGCCCGTTCGGAGATGTCCAGCTCTTTGAGAACCTCCTTCATCAGCCGGCGGCTGTCGTCGGTATCGTAGATGGTAAAGTGGGAGGTGTAGCCCAGCCGGTCCCCATCCCGGCGGAGCATCCTGGCGCAGCTGGAGTGGAAGGTGGAGGCCCACACCTCCTCCCCCCCGTCCCCCAGCATCCGGCAGAGCCGGTCCTTCAGTTCCCCGGCGGCCTTGTTGGTGAAGGTGATGGCCATCACCCGCCAGGGAGGGCAGGGGGAAACCGCCAGCCGGGACCGGACGCCCTCCGGCAGCTCCCCGCCGGACAAATAGGCCCGGCAGGCCTCCACGTCCTCCTGGGAGAGGGCTTCGCCCACAAAGGGGCTGTGGTAGGCCTGGCCGTAGCGGATGATCTGGGCAATGCGGTTTACGAGCACCGTGGTCTTCCCGCTGCCCGCCCCGGCCAGCACCAGCAGGGGCCCTTCGGTGGCGAACACCGCCTCCTGCTGGCGGCTGTTCATACGGGAAAAATCCCGCTCTATCACTTGTTTTCTCAGCTGCAAAACGTCTTCTTTTACAAATCCCATAACGCACCCTTTGCCTTTCCTCTAGTTCGCTGCCCCCCTATTGTACCCTATCCCGGCGGGGAAAGCAATGGCGGGGATTTGACAACCGGCCGGTTTCCGGGTACACTGGGGGGTATAGAAAGGAAGGATGCCTTGTGGATACCCAACGCGCCCGGGAGGCGGTCTCCCGCTGGGCCCGGCAGGGGGAGGCCTTTTCCCCGCCCAGCTGGGGGGAGCTGCCCTCTATCCCCCTGTACATGGACCAGGTGATCCTCTACCTGGGGGAGAGCCTGGAGCTTCTCCAGCGGGAGGAGGGGGAGAGCCTGCTGACAAGCTCGATGATCAACAACTACGTCAAGCACGGCCTGCTCCCCCACCCGGAAAAGAAAAAGTACGGCAAGGCCCACCTGGGCACCCTGGAGGCCATCTGCGCCGTAAAGCAGGTGCTCTCCATCCAGGACGCGGGGGCCCTCTTCGGCCAGGAGCCCATGGGGGAGGGGACCTACGAGCTCTTCCGGGAGGCCTACCAGGCCTCGGTGCGGGAGACCTGCCGCAAGCTCCGGGAGGACTGCGCCCAGGGGGAGGACCTGAAAAAGGCCGCCCTGCTGCTGGCGGTAGAGGCTGTGGCCAAACAGGCTGCGGCGGAACGGATCCTCCAGGAGCTGGGCCGGGAGGAACCCAAAAAAGGCAAGGGGGAGCAGCCGTGAAAACGGGCGTCAGCACCGCCTGCCTCTACCCCATGGAGACAGAGCGGGCCCTGGACACCCTGCTGGGCCTGGGCTACCGCCGGTTCGAAGTCTTTATAAACTGTGCCCAAGAGCTGTCGCCCGCCTATCTGCGGGAGCTCAAAAACCGGGCGGAGGCCTACGGGGCCAGTTTTGTCTCGGTACACCCCTACACCTCCGCCATCGAGTCCAACCTTCTGTTTGGGGACTATCCCCGGCGCACGGCTGAGGCCTTTGACTTCTACCGGCGGTACATGGCCGCCTGCGCCTTCCTGGGGGGAAAATACGTGGTGATCCACGGCCAGCCCGCGGGCCACGGGGCCCTCTCCGACCAGGGGTACTGGGAGCGGTTTGGGGAGCTCTACCGCCTGGGGGACCGGGAGGGCGCCTGGCCCGCCCAGGAGAACGTCCGCCGCCACCGGGCCGCAGACCCGGCCTTTCTCCGGGGGATGCGTCGCGCCCTGGGGGAGGAGTGCGCCTTTGTGCTGGATGTGAAGCAGTGCCGGCTTTCGGGCTTTTCCCTGGAGGAGACCCTCCGGGCCATGGGGCCCCGGCTCCTCCACGTACACCTGAGCGACTGCGCGGCCGGGGAGCCCTGCCTGCTGCCCGGGCAGGGGGACTTCGACCTGGGGGCTTTGAAAAGGCGCCTGGAGGAGCTGGGCTTTTCCGGCACGGCGGTAACCGAGGTGTACCGGCGCAACTTCCGGGAGGAAAAGGAGCTGGGGGACGCCCTGCTCGTTGTGAAAAAAGCCCTGGAAGACCCCGATTCCTGACAAAGTCCTTGCTTTTTCCCGTTTTTCAGGTGTATAATGGAGCCGGTGAAAACTTTCTGGAGGTGTCCCCACTGTGAAATGTCCCTTTTGCGGCTGTGTGGAAAGCCGCGTGATCGACTCCCGCCCCACCGACGAGGGGGAACGCATCCGCCGCCGGCGGGAATGCCTGGACTGCGGCAAGCGCTTCACCACCTATGAGGTCATCGAGAACGTGCCCATTGTGGTGATAAAGAAGGATAAATCCCGGGAGACTTTCGACCGCAGCAAACTTTTGAACGGCCTGCTGCGGGCCTGCGAAAAGCGCCCCGTCTCCATAGACACCTTGGAGCGCATTGTGGACGAGATTGAAAACCTGCTGCAAAACTCCCTGGACCGGGAGGTCTCTTCCCAGCGCATCGGCACCTACGCCATGGAGAAGCTCAAGAATGTGGACGAGGTGGCCTATGTGCGCTTTGCCTCGGTGTACCGGCAGTTTAAGGACATCAACAGCTTCATGGAGGAGCTCTCCAAAATCATCAACAGCCGCAAGGAGTCCTAACCCTTCCAAAATGCAAAAGCAGCCCCCGGCTCTACTGCGCCGGGGGCTTTTTCCTTTTGGGGAGGTCACTTCTGGGCAAAATAGGTCCTGCGGCCCACCAGGAGGATGGCCCCGCCCACCGCGAAGAGAATGGCGAGGCTGATGACCCCGATGGAGTCCCGCCCTGTAAACTGGGTGAACAGCCCCACCAACAGAGGGCCGATCACCGCAGCGAACTTGCCGAAGATGTCGAAAAAGCCGAAGTACTCGTTGGAGCGCTCGGCGGGGATCAGCTTGCCGAAGTAGGAGCGGGACAGGGCCTGGATGCCCCCCTGCACCGTCCCCACCAGGAAGGCCATGCACCAGAACAGGGCCAGGGAGAGCCCCAGGGCGCCGCTGTCCCCGGGGTTTTGCTCAATGTTAAAGCCCATGAAGAAGCCCACCAGGGTGATGAGGAAATACACGCACACCGCACCGCACAGCAGGTTGATGGCCCCCACCTTCTCCGAGAGCCGCCCGAAGAGGATGGAAAAGGGCACCGCCACGATCTGGGTCACCAGCAGGGCCAGGATCATGCTGATGTCGTCCAGCCCCAGCTTGGAGCCGTAGGAGGTGGAGATGGAGATGATGGTGTTCACCCCATCGATGTAGAAAAAGTAGGCGACCATGAACAGGAACACCCCCTTGTGGGTGAAGATGTCCCGGGCCGTGGACCACAGGTTCCGCAGGGTGGAGCCCACAAGGCCCCGCGCCGCCTCCACATAGTGGACCTGGCGGACATTTTTGAGAAACGGGATGCTGAAGACCAGCCACCACACGCTGGTCAAAACGATCACCAGCTTAAAGGCCAGGGGGTTGTCCATGCCCAGAGCAAGAAGGATCCCAATGGACAGGACAAAGGGGATGGTGCTTCCCCCGATATAGCCCATGGCGTAGCCCCAGGCGGAGACCCGGTCCATGCGCTCCCGGGTGGTCACGTCGGTCAAAAAGGCGTCGTAGAAGAGGCAGGAGCCGGAAAAGCCGATGTGGCTGACCACATACCCCACCAGGAGCCCCCGGTAATCGTCAGTAAACGCCGAAAACAGGGTGAAGGCCACCCCCAGGGCCAGGCACAGGGCGAACAGCCGCTTCTTGTGGCCCTTGTGGTCCCCCAGGGCCCCCAGCACCGGGGCCAGCACCGCGACGATAAAGGTGGCCGCCGAAGTACCGTAGGACCAGAGCACCAGGTTGTCCGCGCCGTTTTGGGCGCACACGTTGCCAAAGTAGATGGGGAAGATCACTGCCATGATGTTGGTGGCGTACACCGAGTTGGCCCAGTCGTAAAGGATCCAGCTCTTCTCTGTCTTTGTGAATTTTTTCTCGCCGCTTGCCATGAAAAGGACCGCCCTTTCCAAAAGTTTCGTCTCCTTCATCATGCCATAGTTTTGTAAAATGCGCAAGGGGGTTTTTGAAAAGAGGAAAAAGTGGCGGCCTGCGGCCCTCTGGGCCGGCCCGGCTGCCGCTTTTAGCTGTTCTTTTCTCCCCCAAGAAATCCGGAACCCCCAGGGGGAACCCGCCGCAAAAGGGCCTTTAGGCCCCTTCTGCCAGGCGGCCCGTGACGCTCTCCCCCTGCACTTCCAACAGCTCCACCGGCACCAGCCGCCCGGACAGGTCTTTCCCGCTGGGGGCCAGCACGTGGGTGTAGTTTCTGGTGTAGCCCTCCCATAGGCCCTGGGCCCGCCGCTGCTCGAAGAGGACCTCCTCCACCCGGCCCGTCTGGGCCCGGAGAAAGGCCTGCTGGGTCTCCCCCGCGGCCTGGATCATCCGGCGGCTGCGCTCTTCCTTCACCCGGTTGGGCACCTGGCCTGGCATGTGGTAGGCCCGGGTCCCCGGGCGGCGGGAATAGGCGAACACATGGGCCTTGGAAAAGGCGATCTCCCGGGCAAAGGCCAGAGAGGCCTCGAACTCCTCCTCCGTCTCTCCGGGGAACCCCACCATGATGTCCGTGGTGACGGCGCAGCGGGGGAAGGCCTCCCGGAGGTTGCGGACGATCTGCCGGTACTCCTCCGCTGTGTAGTGGCGGTTCATCCGCTTGAGGGTCCCGTCGCAGCCGGACTGCAGGCTCAGGTGAAACTGGGGGCACAGCTTCTCCTCCCCCGCCATCCGGGCGATGACCTCCGGGGTCAGCTGCTCCGGCTCCAGGGAACCCAGCCGCACCCGGCGGATTTCCGGGGCGGCGCAGGCAGCCTCCACGGCGTCGCACAGGTGCAGGCCCAGCTCTTTCCCGTAGGCGGGCAGGTTGATGCCTGTGAGCACCACCTCCCGATAGCCCGCCTCTCCCAGGGCCGTCACCTCCGCCCGCAGGTCCTCCAGGGGCTTGGAGCGCACCCGCCCCCGGGCGTAGGGGATGATGCAATAGGAACAGAACCGGTCGCAGCCGTCCTGGATTTTCAAAAAGGCCCGGGTCCTGCCGTGAAAAGCGGACACGGCCATCCGCTCGAAAGCCTCCCCCCTCTCATGGGGGACGATGTCCACAATCCGCTGCTTGGAGGAGAGGTACTCCAGCACCCGGGGGAGCAAATCCCCCCGCCGGGCGTTGCCCAGCACCACGTCGGCCTCCTCCAGGGCGGCGGCCTCCTCCGGGAAGGCTTGGGGCATACAGCCGGTGAGCACCGCCACGGCCCCAGGATTTTCCTTCCGGGCCCGGCGCAGCGCCTGGCGCACCTTCTGGTCGCTCTGGGCGGTGACCGTACAGGAGTTTATGACCACCACATCGGCCTGCTCCCCAGGCCCCGCCTCTTGAAAGCCCCCGGCAAGCAGCGCCTCCAGCATGGCCTCCGATTCGTATTGGTTCACCTTGCATCCCAGGGTGACGATCTTTGCTTTCAAACAAACACCTCTCCTACAAAAAACTCTGATTTTCACAACCCGCCGGCGCGTGGCCGCGGGGGCTGCGCCCCGGGCATGCCGCGCCGGTCTCGCCTGCCGGCTCGGGTGCTGTCTGCCAGTGGCAGACGTTCAGCACCGACCGGAGTGGCGACGGAGACCGGTGCTGGACGGTGCCCACCGGGCACCAGCACCGCTCGTTCCACTCGCTCTCTACAGTGGGTGGTTAAAGCAGTGGCGCGGCTTTTGCTTTTTCTGT